>CALJEW010000088.1 GCA_938074585.1 uncultured Rhodospirillales bacterium
CGGAATTCACAAAACGGCCCTTTGATTGTTAGCTGTTTTTAAGTTGCTCACCAAATGCTTGAAAAGCAATAAGCTTGAGCTTCTGGCGCTGATCCTTGGGTAAATCATCAAAAATATGACTTTGTGATTTGTGAATAGCGAGCGCCTTATTAATTAAGTCCTGGCGACTTGGATTCGCAGTTGATTTGGATTTTTTATCTAATGCTTTTTTCTTATTATTAATGATCTCATGCTCTGCAGCATCAAGACTATCTCGTATTAAGGCCGTGATTTTATCGTAATCCATTTCACTAAGCGGGTCGGGTTCTGATTGGGATAATGCCCCAGAGGGCTTGGTTTCGGGTAATGCTTCGGCGCGCTTCATTTCTAGTGAAGCATAAGGTTGTTTTTTTTCAGCGCGCGCTTTGTCTAGTGTCGTACGTGCCTTTTTATCCATAAATATGGATAGTAAGGCTTTAGACATGAATTTTTTGATCATTCGAAAACCGCTCGTTTAGGATTTGTCTTAGTTCAACACTATTATAACCTTTTATCCGCTCAACGACACGGGATATTTAGCCAAATCCATATAAGTCTTTAAAAATACTTTAGCCCTACACATACGAGTGAATGCCTTTGTCATTTATTTGTAACTATCGTTTTAGGTCATTGTCGGGTATGTAAGGCGTGAAACTATAGACATAGGGCTAATATTAAAAAATGAGAAGATCAAGAAATGCAAAAATTATTGCAACGCTCGGCCCCGCATCTTCTTCGCTTGAAGCGATCTCCTCTTTGTTTGAAGCTGGAGCAGATGTATTCCGGTTAAATTTTAGCCATGGTTCACACGAAGATCACCGCAAAAGTTACGACACAATTCGATCGCTCGAGACTACATTTGGCCGCCCTGTTGGTATTTTGCTCGACTTACAAGGGCCTAAATTACGGGTTGGAAAGTTTTCTGAAGGCAAGGTAACACTTGAGGTTGGCCAGAAATTCCGTCTCGATATGGACGAGACACTTGGCACCGCAGAGCGCGCACCATTGCTGCACCCTGAAGTGTTTGCTGCTCTTAAACCCAATACCAATTTATTGATGGATGATGGAAAAATCCGCGTCCGTGTTCTGGATTGTGGAAAAGACTTTGCCAAAACAAAAGTAGTCACTGGCGGTGTTTTATCAAACAATAAAGGCGTAAATGTTCCGGATGCCGCGTTAGATGTTTCCCCTTTAACTGAAAAAGACCTGTTGGATTTGCGCTTTGGTTTGCAGCTCGGTGTCGATTGGGTTGCGTTATCGTTTGTACAGCGGCCTTCCGATGTGGCTGAAGCCAAAAAACTGATTGCGGGGCGGGCATTTGTTATGTCTAAGCTTGAAAAACCGCAAGCTATGGGTCATCTGGACGAAATTGTAGAACTGTCTGATGCAATTATGGTTGCACGTGGGGATTTAGGCGTTGAATGCCCACCAGAAGAAGTTCCCAGCTATCAAAAGCGCATTAGCCGCGTTTGCCGGGAAGCGGGTAAGCCCGTTATTGTGGCAACACAGATGCTTGAATCAATGATTACAGTACCCACTCCAACCCGTGCTGAAGCCTCAGACGTCGCGACGGCAATTTATGACGGGGTGGATGCGGTTATGCTTTCTGCAGAAACGGCAGTTGGTGAATATGCACCTGAAGCTGTTGCGATGATGGACCGAATTATTTGTCATGCGGAACAGGACATTTATTATCAACAAAGTCGGATGCATGAACACAGAGTTCCCGAAGCGACAGCTGCTGATGCGATTTCAGCTGCTGCCCGCCAGGTTTCGCAAACAATTTCTGCGGCGAGTGTTGTTACTTTCTCATCAACCGGGTCAACCACGTTACGGGCTGCCCGTGAACGCCCAACTGTGCCTATCATTGGCCTAACACCACGGCTTGATACCGCCCGTCGTTTGGCTTTAGTTTGGGGGGTTCATTCCGTACAAACTCAAGATTGCGACAACTTTCGTGAAATGGTTGATACCGCATTGCGGGTTTCTTGTGAAGAAGGGTTTGCGTTTGTCGGTGATGCATTAGTCATTACAGCTGGCGTTCCCTTTGGTACACCCGGGGCAACAAATATTCTGCGCATTGCCTGGGTCGAGCAAACCTAAACGCAACCTGACGGGATGGTTAAATTCACCGTTCGAGAAGCGTAAAGGGAATTTTGTTATTCGCCGGTCCAAAAGGTATGACAAGCATGATTAATCATATGGTGCAGGCATTTTCTGCTGATATTGAGATCCGACATCGTTCTCGGACTGATGCGCCGGATCGATGGGCTGCATCTGGATTATTCCTTTGACGGCAGCCGAATGTTAAGAGGATTGCTGCTTAGCGAAGGATATAAGGTTGGGTGTTTCTAAGTTGGTACTCTATTTAGCGTATGGGGATTGAGGTGATATACCGACGTCCAAATACGTCAAAGCCTGCACCTAGCTATAAGATCTGCCCCTACCTTTTAAGCAAGCTTCCTGACATTAGGCCCAATCAGGT
>CALJEW010000089.1 GCA_938074585.1 uncultured Rhodospirillales bacterium
CTCTTTACACACAAATAACCCAAAAACGAGAGATGTATAACAACAACCACAACATTTTATGGATGCTTAATTGTGAATATTAGGATTGATATAATAATATTAACCAGTCCTTGCCTTAGTTACCTTAGAAACTGTAGGTTCCAAACGTCTTTCACACAACTACGACATAATTGAGGGACATTATTTTCCCGATTAATAATCGATGTGGTATTTGATAAGAGTGTAGGAATTTTAAATGAGCCTTAAGACCACGACTTGGTATTTTTTTGAAGATTTCTCATTAGGCCAGGAGTTGATCCACGCAATACCCCGCACCCTAACGGAAGGCGATGCGTCTTTATATACTGCCCTGTATGGATCACGGTTTGCCGTTAACTCATCAGATATTGTCGCCATGAACTTAGGTTTTGAAGGTGCCCCCATTGATGACATTTTGGTCTTCCATATTGTTTTCAGCAAAACCGTGCCCGAGGTGTCGATCAGTGCAACGGCCAATTTAGGGTATTCAAACGGTGTGTTTGGCGCTGCAGTTTATCCAGGCGACACGTTACTCGTCCGCAGCCAAGTCATCGGCCTTAATGAAAGTTCCAACGGGCGGTCTGGTGTGGTTTACATTCAAACGCAAGGTCGCAACCAACGCGGCGATATGGTTTTGGATTATGTACGTTGGGTACTGATCCCAAAGCGGGACCCCGCATCGAATGCACCAATTGACGCTGTGCCCGAATTACCAACCCGCGTTGACCCCCAACATTTCACCCTGTCCCCCGAGCTCAATTTTGAAACCTATGAGACGGATCTTTGTGGATCAGAATATATGTTTAATGATTATGAAGTTGGTGAAAAAATTGACCATATAAACAGCATGACTACCGATGCAACAGAATACAAAATGGCGGCACAACTTTTCCAAAACCCGTTACAAAAGAACCTTATTTATGAAGGACACGTCATCAGCCAAGCCCGCGTGCTCTCGTTCAATGGCTTAGCCAACGCCTTTAAAATTGCCGCCATAAACGGCTGCAGTTATTACAATCCAACATCTGATGGAGACACGGTTTCAGCTTGGTCTGAAATTCTCGAAAAAGCCCCCATTACAAACCGCGAGGATGTCGGCGCACTCAGAATTCGCACATTCGTAACAAAAAATAAAAGTAGCACCAAATTCCCAGATAAAGACAGCGATGGTCAATACCATGCGAATATCATTCTCGATTTCGATTATTGGGCGCTTATGCCTATATAAAAAAACACGAACGACAATGCTCATTTGCGAATTTTTTATTGGTAAAAGACTTCTCCTGTAAAACATTAAAGAGACATCTCCATATTATTGCAAATGCATGAAAGAAAGACGCTTTATTTAAAGGATCAATCCAGATCACATAAGCTATTGAAACAACTCAAAAGTTTTCTCGCCGTTTCTAGGTAGATGAGTTTATGGCTAAGTCTTTAATACAGAAACAAAAAAACTATTGCGCTCGATTCGTGGCTTTGATAGTAAAAGAGGCGTCAGATAGGCGGATTCTGGGAAATCAACCAACAGGTGCGGCATACACCACACCAATCTGACGCCTCATGAAGCCGGCCAGGCTCCGTGTACAAAAAAACACGAAACATACCACAAGCTTTAATCGAGATGCACACTGGGCAGAGACCATCTTAATTAAAACGATATCGGATCACTCATGCTGCATAAAGCCCCATAAGCAAACAAAATCAGGTCTGCATCCGCACCCTTTCGTTCACTAAAATAATGCTTCATGATGCCCATAGCATTCAACGTTGAATGATGGGGGCAAGTAGAACTATCTGTGGGTAACTCCCTACCTGTTCACAATCTGCACACACCTTATTCACAGAGTTGTTCTTAATTAGATCAATGACTACATTCTAAACCATTCCAATGTAATCATAATTTTAAGCACATTCCGCACCGGCACGCGTTGACTTTATGCTGTCTTAAGTATACGAATTAAAAATCAATGGCGCAGTCGAATGCGTTCTTATTTAACGTGGACAAGGCTTGACCCCATGGCATCGCAAAACCGGCCCCTATCGCCGCACCTGCAAATTTATAAGCCACAAATCACTTCTTTTTTATCAATCACCCATCGTATGACCGGTTTATTCTTGGCATTTGGTGCGGTTTTATTGGCAAGCTGGGTGATTTCGGCAACCTACGGCCCTGAAGCTTTCGAGAACGCTCAGTCTCTATTAGGCTCTTGGTTCGGAAAACTGATTCTTCTGGGTTTAACGTTTTCCCTATATTTTCATTTAGCCAATGGCATTCGTCACTTGGGCTGGGATTTTGGACTTGGCTTTGACCTTACAAAAGTCCAAGCAACGGGGATTGCTGTCCTTATATTTGCAGTCGTGCTTACCGTTCTAACTTGGTTCGCTGGTTATGCTATTGTGGGAGGTTACTGATGGATATGCGCACACCTTTGGGCCGCGTCCGCGGCCTAGGGTCGACCAATGACGGCGTTAAGCATTGGTGGATGCAACGCTTAACCGGAATGGCATTGATCCCGCTGACTTTATGGTTCGTTTATTCGGCCGTTCAAATGTCTGAAGCAAGCCACGCTGAATTTACCGTATGGGTCGGAACC
Organism: uncultured Rhodospirillales bacterium; assembly: GCA_938074585.1. Taxonomy (GTDB): domain Bacteria; phylum Pseudomonadota; class Alphaproteobacteria; order Rhodospirillales; family Casp-alpha2; genus JABMNT01. The sequence goes on from CALJEW010000089.1 coordinate 2,613, forward strand.
CAAGGTAATCCTGTGCTGCTCATTTTACTAATCATCTGCATGTTCCACCATGGTCAATTAGGCCTTCAAGTGGTTGTTGAAGATTATATCCCAAGCGAAAGCACAAAAATGACGTTGCTGATCGCTATTAAATTCGCTGCCATTGTTTTTGGCACATCTGCTGTCTTTGCCGTTCTACGGCTGACCGTCGGGAGCTCTTAATACCATGTCCTCTGCCTACGAAATTATTGATCATAAATACGATGCTGTTGTTGTTGGTGCTGGAGGTGCGGGCTTACGCGCAACCTTTGGCATGGCAATTGCCGGCTTAAAAACCGCCTGCATCACCAAAGTTTTCCCAACCCGGTCCCACACCGTTGCTGCACAAGGCGGCATTAGTGCGGCACTAGGCAACATGGCGGAAGATCATTGGGAATGGCACATGTACGACACCGTAAAAGGGGCCGATTGGTTAGGTGATCAAGACGCCATAGAATACATGTGCCGTGAAGCTGTACCAGCGATTGTTGAGCTGGAACACTATGGCGTACCATTTTCACGAACCGAAGAAGGCAAAATTTATCAACGTCCCTTTGGTGGTCATATGCGTAATTTTGGAGAAGCCCCCGTCCAGCGCGCATGCGCCGCTGCAGACCGGACTGGCCATGCCATTTTGCACACTTTATATCAACAAAGCTTGCGCCATAACGCGGAATTTTTTGTCGAATACATTGCCCTTGATATGATCATGGGAGAAGACGGTACCTGCGAAGGCGTTGTTGCTTGGAATATGGACGATGGCACGATCCATGTATTCAGGGGCAACATGGTTGTTATGGCAACGGGTGGCTCCGGACGTTCATACTTCTCCTGTACATCTGCACACACCTGCACAGGCGATGGCAATGCCATGGTCGCTCGCGCCGGGCTTCCATTGCAAGATCAAGAGTTCATTCAATTTCACCCAACCGGGATTTACGGATCGGGTTGCTTGGTTACGGAAGGGGCACGTGGTGAAGGCGGATACCTTAGCAATTCAGAAGGCGAACGCTTTATGGAACGCTACGCACCAACAGCCAAAGATTTGGCTAGTCGTGATGTGGTTAGCCGCTCCATGACTGTTGAAATTCGTGAAGGCCGTGGCATCGGTGCTAACGGCGATCACATTCATTTACACCTTGAGCATTTGGGTGCTGAGACTTTGGGCGAGCGGCTTCCGGGCATTACGGAATCTGCGCGTATTTTTGCTGGTGTTGATTGCACAAAAGAGCCAATTCCAGTTCTGCCAACGGTTCACTACAACATGGGCGGCATTCCAACCAATTTTAGAACCGAAGCATTACGCCCCACAAAAGAAAACCCCGATGCGGTTGTCCCTGGGTTAATGGCGATTGGTGAATGTGCGTCGGCATCTGTTCACGGTGCCAATCGTTTAGGCACGAACTCGCTGTTGGATTTGGTTGTCTTTGGTCGTGCCGCTGCAATTCGCGCACGTGAATTAATCAACCCCGGCGACACGCTTCGCCCGTTCCGCAAAGGCTCGACCGACCAAGCCTTAGAGCGCTTTGATCGTATTCGCCATGCCAAGGGTGGCACGAAAACATCTGAAGTTCGCCTAGAAATGCAACGCACCATGCAAAGCAATGCGGCTGTCTTTAGAACGTCTGAAGTTTTAACGGAAGGCTGCGAAAAAATTGATGCTGTTTGGAAACAAATGGACGATGTGAGCGTTACAGATAAGTCCTTGATTTGGAATTCTGACTTGGTTGAGACGCTTGAATTAGAAAACCTAATGATCAGCGCAAAAACGACACTCTATTCAGCCGAAGCCCGCCACGAGAGTCGCGGCGCCCACTCCCACGAAGATTACTCAGATCGGGATGACAAAGAGTGGATGAAACACACGCTTGCGTGGATTGATGAAAAAGGCAAAGTCGATTTGGATTATCGCCCGGTTCATGAGTATACCTTAACCGATGAAGTTGAATATATCGAGCCCCGGGCTCGGGTTTATTAAGCTGGGATAAAAGGAAAAAAAATGGTAGAACTTTCACTCCCCGCCAACTCAAAGTATTCCGAAGGCAAGACCCATAAGGCTGCTGAGGGTGCGACCAACGTTCGGAACTTCAAAGTGTACCGGTATAATCCGGACTCTGGAGATAACCCAACTGTCGATACTTTTGAAGTTGATTTGGACGTCTGTGGACCAATGGTTTTGGATGGCCTAATCCATATTAAAAACGAAATAGATACCACCTTAACTTTCCGGCGTTCATGCCGCGAGGGTGTATGTGGGTCCTGCGCTTTTAATATTGATGGCACCAACACTCTGGCCTGTATCAAATCGATCTCAGACATCGATGGCGACATTAAAGTGTTCCCATTACCGCATATGCCTGTGATTAAAGATTTGGTTCCGGATCTAAATGTCCCTTATGCGCAATACCGCTCGATTGAGCCTTGGTTACAAGCAGATACCCCAGCTCCAAACCGCGAGCGCCTACAAAGCCCGGTAGAGCGAAAAAAGCTAGACGGCCTCTGGGAATGTATTTTGTGTTTCTGCTGCCAAACCAGTTGCCCTAGCTATTGGTGGAACGGTGACCGTTACTTAGGCCCAGCCGTTTTATTGCAAGCCTATCGTTGGATTGCCGATAGCCGAGATGAAGCGACAGGAAAACGCTTAGATGAATTGAATGATCCATTCCGTCTTTACAGATGCCATACAATTATGAATTGCACCAACACCTGTCCGAAAAATCTAAATCCGGGTCAGGCCATTGGCGAAATCAAGTCGGCATTGCTCAAACGGTTATAAAAGGCTCTTTTGATCAGACATAAATTGATTTATCTTCCGGTATTATATTTTACCGGAGGATAAACTATGTATGTACCAAAGCATTTCAATGAAGATGATTTTGATACGCAAACCCGCTATATAAAAGCTAACAGTTTTGCGTCTTTGGTTGCATCCGTGGATGGTACTCCGTTCGCATCGCATTTACCATTCTATTTCAAACCTGACAAAGGCAAGCTTGGCACTTTGTACGCGCACGTTGCACGGGCCAACGACCATTGGAAAT
>CALJEW010000090.1 GCA_938074585.1 uncultured Rhodospirillales bacterium
TCCGCTTCTATACAAGCCAACACCGTTAAATCTGGTGACCGCCGAGAATTAGCCCGTGCAATCACCCTAATAGAATCAACCCGACCTGACCACCGCACCCAAGCAGAAGCTTTACTGACTGAAGTCATGCCGAGTTCTGGAAATTCGATTAGGATTGGAATTTCAGGTGTCCCCGGTGTGGGTAAATCAACATTTATAGAAGCCTTCGGACTTCATTTAATTGAATTAGGACACAAAGTCTGTGTCTTAGCAGTCGATCCTTCCAGCCCCCGCACTGGCGGGTCAATACTAGGCGACAAAACCCGAATGGAGCTATTATCGCGAAGCCGGGATGCCTTTATTCGCCCCTCCCCCTCAAGTGGCACATTAGGTGGCGTCGCGAGACGCACACGCGAAGTCATACTGGTTTGTGAAGCGGCTGGATTTGACGTGATATTGGTCGAGACCGTTGGTGTTGGTCAATCAGAAACCGCAGTGGCCAATTTGGTCGATATGTTCTTACTGCTGATTGCCCCAGGCGGCGGCGATGAACTTCAAGGTATAAAAAAAGGGATTGTTGAATTAGCCGACTTGGTTGTTGTAAATAAAGCTGATGGAGATTTATTGCCTGCAGCGGAACGGGCTAAGCGTGATTATGGCTCAGCACTGCACCTACTTCGGGCCCAATCTGAAAATTGGCACCCAAAAACCTTGTTGTGTTCTTCTGTTACGGGCGCAGGTATAAATGAAGTTTGGAACACGGTAGAGGCATTTAAAGATATAAAAACATCAACAGAAACCTTTAAAACACACCGAGAACAACAAGCCATTGCCTGGATGTGGGATGAAATACACGAGAACTTAAATAATGAATTAAAAACATCCCCAGCAGTTGCTACTCATATCCCTATATTAGAGAGAGAGGTTAAGTCAGGCAAATCAACCCCAACAGAAGCTGCCCGTAAAATCTTGGATATTTTTAAAATTTAGAGAAAAATCGTGAGTTATGGTTCCCCTAACCAAAAAGCAAGGTTAGAATATAAACAACGATTATTTTCACGATTGCGTTTAGAAAGGCTTATACGTGCAAGATAATAATGATGTAGTACTAAAAAGAGAAATAGATGGCTTATTGCGCTATCTCAATCTGGTACGCTCAGAAATTTCTGCTATTAGGCACCCGGCTGATGAAAAGCATGGTTTTAACAGAATGGGCGATCAACTTGATGCGATTGTTAATGCAACAGCAGATGCAACAAATACGATCATGGAATCTGTTGAGAAAAATGATATCATTGCTGACAAATTACGAGAAACAATCAAAGATCCAGTCGAGCTTAACGCTCTCGATGAAATCGGGAAAAATTCTAGTGATGTTTACGAAGCCTGCTCCTTTCAAGATATCACAACCCAACACATTAGTCAGGTCCTAAAATCAATCACATATATTGAAGAACGCGTAAACTCTTTGATTGATTTTTGGGGTCATGTTAAAGTTGATACCACTAAAATTGCTGCGTAAGAAAAAACAGAAGACAAAAAGCTTTTAAGCGGCCCTCAACTCGAAGGCCAAGGACTATCTCAAGACGACATTGATTCGCAATTTGATTAACCAGGCCAAAACGAGAGACATTACAAATCATTATGTTACTCGTTTAAGCAATTGACTTAACTTTGAACGAGGGTATTTATGCGCGCTTTCAACATTCTTTTTCTATTCACTTTTCTAATGACAGGAATTCTAACAATGACTTCTGAGACTTCTGCAGCTGATCCTGAAAACACTCTATATCTTGATTTGAAAGATGGCCAAGTGACTATTGAGCTGCGCCCAGACTTAGCCCCAAAGCACGTAACGCGGATTAAAGAGTTGGTTCGCGAAGGGTTTTACGATGGCCTTACTTTCCACCGTGTAATCCCAGGCTTTATGGCCCAAGGTGGCGACCCCAGAGGAAACGGAACGGGCGGTTCAGGTGTCAATATTGAAGCTGAATTTTCGAACGAATCGCATGTTCGTGGTACTTTATCTATGGCCCGTTCGTCGAGCCCAAATAGCGCTGATTCTCAGTTCTTTATTGTATTTGCAGATGCCCCACATTTGGATGGCCAATATAGCGTTTGGGGCAAAGTAACAGACGGTATGAAGTTTGTATCAAAAATAAAACGTGGTCAAGGCGGTGGTGGTGAAGTCGACAACCCAGATAAAATTATCAAAATGCAAATCGGATCCGACGTTAAATAAAATCTAAAACGAAGCCATTAACGACTTAATTCTTTAATGGCTTCGTCTAGTCCTTCTAAACTAAGCGGGAACATACGCTCGCTCATAAGCTGGCTGACCATGCGGACAGATTGGGTATTTCCCCACCATTTTTTAGGGATGGGGTTAATCCAGACAGCCCGAGAATACACAGCCAAAAACCGCTCAATCCAAACTGCCCCGGCCTCTTCATTCCAATGCTCAACACTTCCGCCTGGATATATAATCTCATAAGGGCTCATGGATGCATCCCCAACAAAAATAACTTTGTAGTCGTGCCCATAGGTGTGCAGAACATCCCAAGTATTCACAATATCCTTATGGCGGCGGCTATTGTCTTTCCAGACCCGTTCGTAAGGGCAATTATGAAAATAATAGTATTCAAGATGTTTGAATTCAGTACGGGCGGCAGAAAACAACTCTTCCATCAATTTAACGTGGGGACTCATGGACCCACCCACATCCAAAAACAATAAAATCTTCACCGCATTATGGCGCTCAGGAACCATCTTCACATCCAACCACCCCTGCTTAGCCGTTGATCTAATGGTGTCATCGATATCTAATTCAGTTGCAGCCCCATAGCGGGCAAATTTACGGAGTCTGCGGAGAGCAACTTTAATATTGCGGGTGCCCATTTCAATTGAATCATCAAAATTCTTGAACTCCCGTTTATCCCAAACCTTTACGGCTCGGTTATGGTGGTTCTCATCTTGTCCAATGCGGATGCCTTCTGGATTGTATCCAAACGCGCCAAAAGGCGACGTGCCTGCTGTACCGATCCATTTAGAGCCCCCTTGATGGCGTTTCTTTTGCTCTTCTATTCGTTCCTTCAAAGTTTCCATCAACTTATCCCAGCCGCCCAAAGACTCGATTTCGCGTTTTTCCTCTTCACTTAAAAACTTTTCAGCCATTTTACGCAGCCAATCTTCAGGGATTTCAGGGGTGGTACTTTCTTCCAGGGCTTCCAAGCCTTTAAAGGCTTCGCTAAACACCCGATCAAATTTATCAATATTGATTTCATCTTTAACCAAACACGAACGGCTTAAGTAATAAAAATGTTCAACATCGTAATCGGCTAATCCCTGATCCATGGCTTCTAACAAAGTCAGGTATTCACGCAAACTCACAGGTACTTTTGCATCACGTAATTTGTAAAAAAAATTAATAAACACGGTTATTTCTATTCTTTGCTTAAAGGGGCCGGAGCATCAAAGGCCCCTGTAATCAAATTTTGAAGTGTGGATTTAATATGGATATCGCGTTGAGGGTAAGGGAACTCAATGCCATGGGCTTTGAACTTATTCCAAATCCCGAGCAACACCTGAGAACGAACCCCGCCTAATCCATTTTGAGGATCGTTCACCCAAACCCTTAATTCAAGATCAAGCGAGCTATCACCAAAGGCTTTAAGTTGACAAACCGGTGTAGGCTCAGTCAAAACTCGTGAAGTTTCTGCTGCCACTTCCAATGCCAAAGCGATGGCATGATCTACGTCCGAGTCGTACGAGACCCCAATTGGCATCCGTAGACGCAACATTCTATTACTAAACGACCAATTTTCAACCCGTTGTGAAATCAATTCTTCATTAGGGATTAAATGTTCCGTCCCATCGCGCGTTACCACAGACACATACCGTGCGCCTAACGTTTTAATCTGGCCATACGTTGTCCCCAATGAAATCACATCGCCAGGCTTCACTGATTTATCCATCAACAAAATGATACCACTAATTAAGTTCGCAATAACTTTTTGAAGACCAAACCCAAGCCCTAAACCAACAGCACCCGAAAACACAGCAAACGCGGTCAGATCAATGCCTACAGATTCTAAACCAACAACAATAGCAACCGTAAAAATAGATATGCGGAAAAGCTTCGAGAAGAGCACGCGCGCCGAGGGGGATATCTCGGGTGTGCTCACCAAACGGCGTTCTAAAAGGCTCGCTACAAAACCTGCTATATAAAGTAAAATACCCAAAGCAATACTGGCTTTGATAACACTTAATACAGAAATATAAGCATCGCCAACGTGTATTCCCATATCAGCAAGAATGATTTGCGTTGGTTCAAGAAGGTT
>CALJEW010000091.1 GCA_938074585.1 uncultured Rhodospirillales bacterium
GGGACGCAAAACTATGCCCAAAACCCTGCATTATTCCGTCGTTGCCGCGATCAATATTCTATGGTTAGCAGCACGAGCCCATGGGGTTGGGGTTGGCTGGGTATCGATTATAGCCCCCGAATAAGTGATCGAGTTATTAGATGTCCCCAAAGACTTGGCTTCGGTCACTTATTTGTGTGTTGGATACCCCCAAGAAGAACACATAGACCCGGAACTAGAACGCGCTGGATGGCAAGAACGGGTCGACATGAAAAAATTTGTCTTTAAACGTAAGTGCCTAACGATCAATCATCACATCGGCTTACTGCACGATTAATCATCATGTGGCACACTTCCTAAATCGCGAACTAATTTACGGACCTCTTCAGCAACGATTTCAATTCGTTCCATATCCGTATGACGCATAACAATTGCGGCGCCATATTTATTGTCACGGTTAAATGGGTAACTACCAATCTCTACATCTGGGAATCGGTCTTGCAGGTCAGATAGTGGTCCACCCGTACGCCCTTCTGGAATGTAAGCGGTGATGCTTTTTGATTGTACCGGCTCGCCACCAATCAAATAATGCTTAAAGCCAGAAAAAATTTCCCGCATGATGTGGGGCACGCCCGGAAGCACGTACACGTTTTCAACACGGAACCCCGGCGCTTTGCTAACTGGGTTCAAAAGCAGCTCAGCCCCGTGGGGTGTTTCAGACATTTTCATGCGCGCTGGTGTTACGTCTTCCGGCTTATAATACGCCAACAGAATTGCCTCGGCTTCAGGGTGGCGTCCATGGCCCAACCCAAACGCTTTGGCAACGCAGGCCGATGTTATGTCATCGTGGGTTGGGCCAATACCGCCTGTTGTAAAAACGTAATCAAATTTTTCCCGCATGGCGTTAATGGCATCAATGATTTCAGCCTCAGTATCGGGAACAATCCGTGTCTCAGTCATGCGGATACCAATTTTATTCAGTTCTGTACCTAAGAATTTCAAGTTCGCATCTTGGGTGCGCCCTGATAAGACTTCATTACCAATTATCACCAATGCGGCTGTAAAAAGTGTTTTGTTTATCTCAGACATTGTATCTCCAGATTAGTCATAAATTATCACCACACATGAAAAGGCAAGCACTCTATTCCACCTGATCGTCCAACCTTGCAAGATCCACAAACCGGTTTCCGGTGCCCCTCAAACTACCAATTTACATCATCGAATTCCTTTTTACAGGCCTCAAACTCTTCAGGTGGAGAGCCACCTTTTCGGGTAGCCTTAGAAGGGCCCGGGCGTTGCCTACCATCCGGTTTACAGCCACCCGGCTGCCAACCAGTATGAAGCTCTGATTTTCTACGAAACGAGCTATCGGAAAAACCAACCCAGCAACGTCCTATTTCTAGAAAATCAGCCAATATTACATAATGATAAATGCAATTTGGATATTCAGGTGTTACACAAAAGCAGCAATCACATTCATACCAATCACCCGATCCCGTGCGCCATTATTTTACCTACGCGTATAATATCCACAAATGATAAAGCGATATACTTCCGGCTTAGCATACTCATCTCAAACATTTACTCAACTGTGATTTTGGAATAACTACCTTTAGACAATCCATCCCACCCCAACTTACATCGCGCAGCCATCATCGTCACATAACTGATCGAATAAAATAATTTTTCGAAAATAATACCATGCAGCTTCAAGCCGATCCATATCCCAAGCGGCGCTTACGGTAAAAGTGCTGCTGAGACAACTAATTTTTCTATTGAAAGTTGCCCCAACAAAGCATTTGGGATTAATTTAATTAAGTTGACGACAAAAAAGAAAAGAATACCGGTGCCAGCAAAAAACGTTTTCTTTACGCCCAAAGGCCCAAGCAATCGATCACTTGCAAAATTGGCAACATAGCTGCTGCAGCTCCTAGGGGTGACACATAAACGGCGATGATAGCGACCGTAATGGCACCCAGTCCAACGAAAAACCAACTTTTAGAAATCCCAGTTAAGGTCACGGCAACAGCGGCAAAAACATAGAATTCGAGACTATGGGCCTTTAGAATTGTTAACACTTTATTTTGCCTTACAAAAAATCGCGCAGTAGAGCAACTAAGGGGATGTCGGCAGGTGGCATGGGGTAATCAGCTAACCGAACCGGGCGCACCCATTTGATTTGCTGGCCTTCCATAGGTGCCACATCCCCTTTCCACATGCGGCACGCATACAGTGGCATAAGCAAATGGAAATCCTCATAAACATGGCTAGCAAATGTTAAGGGGGCCAAGCAGCTTTCGGTGATATCGATGTCTAATTCTTCTTTGAGTTCCCGAACCAGTGCGGTTTCTGGCAATTCACCCGCATCAACCTTACCGCCCGGAAACTCCCACAATCCCGACATAGATTTGCCTTCGGGGCGCTGGGCGATCAGCACGCGGTTATCGATATCGACCAAGGCCACAGCGACCACAAACACGGTTGGCACATTCGCATTCCGCGCGAACGGTGCGTTCCAGCACCCAGAAGGATCAGGATCTGTAGTCAGCATTGATCGAAATATAACCATGGGTCAAATCGCAAGTCCAAACCGTAGCCGAACCCTCGCCGATCCCGATATCAACAGAAATATCAATTTCATCATTTTTCATATGGGCGGCAATCGGTGCTTCATCGAAGTCGTCAACAGCAACGCCGTCTTGGGCTACGTGATGACCACCAATTTGGATCGACAGTTTATCACGGTCCACCATTTCACCTGATTTACCAACCGCCATAACAATCCTGCCCCAATTGGCATCTTCACCGGCTATTGAGGTTTTAACCAAAGGTGAATTCGCAATAGATAAGCCTATCCGCCGGGCCGCTAAATCGTTTTCAGCGCCTTTAACTGCAACAGCAATGAACTTCGTCGCCCCTTCGCCATCGCGAACAATTTGCTGGGCCAAATCCGTCAAAACGTCTTGAAGTGCTCGCTTGAACCCTGCCAGTTCAGGCGCATCTACAGAGCTGATTTCTGGTTGCCCGTCAATGGAACCCGTCGCCATCAAAAGTACAGTATCACTGGTTGATGTATCGCTATCAACGGTGATCGCGTTGAAGCTTTCATCAACGGATCGGCTTAACAATTGTTGTAAAATTGATCCTGGAATGGCCGCATCCGTAAAAACAAAGGCCAACATGGTCGCCATGTCAGGAGCAATCATACCAGACCCCTTGGCAATACCGGCAATATGAACGTCAACGTCGCCAAATTTAACCATTTGCCCTGCCCCTTTTGCAAAGGTATCGGTGGTCATTATCGCATTAGCTGCTAACGTCCATGCATCAGAGTTAGCATCGGCCAAGCGCGACCACACATCTGGGACCTGTGACGTAATTTTTTCAACTAATAATTGCTCACCAATAACACCAGTTGATGCCGCAAATACGCGACTTGGCCGACAGGCAATTTGATCCGCTACCGCTTCAATGCAGGATTCAACAGCTTTATCGCCCGCTTTACCGGTAAAAGCATTGGCATTACCAGAATTAACAATCAACCCACGTGCTTCACCACCACTTAAAGCCTTTTTGCACCAATCAACCGGAGCTGAACTGGTTTTAGACTTCGTGAAAGTGCCCGCAACCGTTGATCCTTCAGCTACTTCACAAACAAGTAAGTCATCGCGGCCTTGGTATTTAAGGCCAGTGGCAGCCGTCGCTAGGCGTACACCCTTAACGGTAGGAAGAGACGGAAACTTCTTTGGAGCAAGCGGAGATACGGGGAGATCACCAGACATAATGAAAGCCTTTAGTTGGCCTTTTTTTCAGGCGCAGGAGTTTTTGCGGGTTCAGGCAAGAACTTTTCGATTTTTGCCACTTTCCGCAATTCGCTCATATATTGAGCGCCAGCAGCTTGTGAAAGTTGGGTGCGCAAACGCTGTTCAACTTCTGCAAATGCAGGTGGCGCCTTT
>CALJEW010000092.1 GCA_938074585.1 uncultured Rhodospirillales bacterium
ACTAATTAGAGAAGAATCAGACACTTATTTTTCAAAAGATGGAGGTTACATAGGAACATGTCGTTGATCAAACCCGCACCCCTGATAACATTGTTGACTTTATTGAAGAACTTGGGGAGCGTTTATTGGATTTCGGAGCAAAGACGAGTATTACAAAATTTTTGGCAACCCACTTTGGCATGGAGTTGAGCATATTATGTAAGCTGAGGCTCCACCACATGTCAAGGCTGCATGGCCAGATGGTTGGAAAATGTTCTCAGGCGTCATTAGTATAGCCGCGTTTTTCCGTATGAGCGTCCTAGCACCAGAATAGACCAGCAAAGAACGACCATCGGCTCTTCCCCTATTATAGGAACAAGAAGGAGCGTCGACGGACGAGATCGAACTTCAAGTTCAGACCTTGAGTATTGGGATCTCGAATATCAACAGCATCGAAGCCCAAATATCTGGAGACGCTACCAAAGAAATTTATAATTTAGTGCTTAAGGTTTCAACTCTAGTTCAAAATCTACTTGATGCTTTGCACTAACCCCCAAATAAAAAGACAGACCTCAACACTCAGAACCATGTTTTTTATTGATTCAGAGCATTAAAAAAGCAGGTCTAATTTCTAAACGCAATAATTGAAGCCTACAAAGTGGGCGCCTAAGGCAGAGGATTTCTGATTGCTGCTGACGAAGTCAAAGTCTCGGCATAGCAACCATCGAATTTTACCCAAGGGATTAATGACTTAGTTGTGAAACTAAACGAAGGCGCACAACAGCTAGCAGAAATGACCCTATAGATCAGTCATCCCGCTACCGATATAAACTAGGCAAGTTCAATCCGTTTTCTCGTGCACATTCAATCGCAATGTCATATCCCGCATCCGCATGGCGCATAACGCCAGTGGCGGGGTCATTCCACAAAACCCGTTTAATTCGCCGCGCCGCATCTTCAGTACCATCACAACAAATGACCATGCCGCTATGTTGAGAAAACCCCATGCCAACACCACCGCCATGGTGAATACTAACCCAGGTAGCACCCGATGCGCAGTTTAAAAGCGCGTTCAAAAGTGGCCAATCAGATACCGCATCAGAGCCATCTTTCATCGATTCCGTTTCCCGGTTGGGGCTAGCAACAGAGCCACTGTCTAAATGATCACGTCCAATAACCACAGGGGCGGAAAGTTCACCAGACGCGACCATTTCATTGAAGGCGAGCCCTAACTTATCGCGCACCCCTAAACCAACCCAACAAATACGTGCAGGCAAGCCTTGGAACGAAATCCGTTCGCGGGCCATGTCCAACCAGTTGTGTAAATGTTCATCATCAGGAATGAGCTCTTTAACCTTTTGATCCGTTTTATAAATATCTTCCGGATCCCCGGATAACGCCACCCAACGGAACGGACCTACGCCCCGGCAAAACAAGGGGCGAATATAGGCCGGAACAAAGCCCGGAAAATCGAAGGCATTTTTTAGCCCTTGATCAAACGCCACTTGGCGGATGTTGTTTCCATAATCCAATGTGGGTACTCCCGCGTTCCAAAAATCGAGCATCGCTTGAACATGTCTTTTCATGGATGCACAAGCTGCCGCTTCAACCGCTTTTGGATCGCTCTCACGTTTTTCACGCCACCCCGATAGGCTCCACCCTTGGGGCAAATAACCATTAATCGGATCATGAGCCGATGTTTGATCAGTCACCATATCCGGCTTAATACCGCGCTTATACATTTCAGGGAAAACGTCCGCCGCGTTGCCTAACAAACCAACCGATACGGCGCGGCCTTTGGCGTGAGCTTTGTTTACAATCGTCATGGCTTCATCAATGGACTCGGCGCATTCATCGACATATTTGGTGCGGATACGGAAATCTATGCAATCAGGATTACACTCAACCGCAATGCACGATGCCCCAGCCATAGTCGCGGCCAAAGGCTGTGCGCCACCCATACCGCCCAAGCCTCCTGTCAAAATCCATTTACCAGATAAATCGCCACCATAATGTTGGCGCCCAGCTTCGATAAAAGTTTCATACGTGCCTTGCACAATGCCTTGTGATCCGATGTAAATCCATGATCCGGCGGTCATTTGGCCATACATCATCAGGCCCTTTTTATCCAATTCATTGAAGTGATCCCAATTTGCCCAATGGGGAACAATATTGGAATTGGCAATCAAAACCCGGGGTGCGTCGGCGTGAGTTTTAAACACCCCAACTGGCTTTCCTGATTGCACCAACATGGTTTCATCTTCTTCTAAAACCTTCAATCCAGCTACGATTTGATCGAAATCTTTCCACGTTCTGGCCGCCCGGCCAATACCGCCATAGACCACCAATTCGTTGGGATTTTCAGCCACCTCTGGATCCAAATTATTCATCAACATACGTAGTGGGGCTTCCGTCACCCAATATTTTGCATTCAGTTTTGAGCCTCGTGGGGCGCAGACTTCGCGGGAATTGTGGCGTAGATTTGAAGACATAATTTTATTCTCCGTTACGACTTCAAGCGACCATCAAAGGCCAATGTTTCTAAATTCAGTAAAAGCGCTTTTAAGTATGGGCGAATTTTTACGGCTAAATCTGGGCGGTAACCCCAAGGCGGAACCTCGTCCATATAAGCGCGTTGGCCCAGTTCCATTTGAATAACGTGAACGCCGTTTGATGGGTCACCATAATGGCGTGTCGTCCAGCCGCCTTTAAACCGTCCGTTCAGGGCATAAGAAAATCCAGGAACATCTTTACACACATTAACCACCGCCGCCTCTACCAACGCATCACACGTCGCCCCTTCGTTGGTGCCAATGTTAAAGACCGGCAATTCGCCATCGAATAAATAAGGAATGTTAGAGCGGATGGAATGGCAATCGTACAAAATAGCAACGCCATGTTTAGCTTTTACACGCTCAATTTGTTTCGCCATGGCGGCATGATACGGGGTGTGGAAGTTGGTTAAGCGAACTAAAATCTCAGCTCCGTCGGGCTCACACCCATCCAAATAAATTGGCTCGTTATCAAAAGTTGTGAGCGAGCAAACACCTCTTGTATTTTGACCGGGGTATAAGCTTTCACTGTTGGGGTCTGGATCGCGGTTCGCATCGATGACGTACCGCGAGAAAGTTGCTTTGACCACCGTTGGGCTCGTTACCAGCCCTTTATACAAATCATCAATCCACCAATCCGTATCGTCAACGCGTTGCCCCAACAGGTTCAAGCGCTCTTTGATATCGTCTGGCAGGTGTTGGCCCACATGGGGCATACCCAATATAAGGGGGCTTGAGCCTTCTTCTACGATCACCGGCTTCATATTTTGAACTCCATTGTGGGTAACACGCCATCGCTGAGCAGATCGATGAACGCATTGGACCGAACCAGATCATTGCTGCGTTCAATGTCGGGAGCCAAATAACGATCATCACCCAGCGTTGCAACATCTAGGCGCAAGCGAACAATTGCTTTCTGCAATATGGCGCTGGTTTTTAAGGGCGCGCGAAATTCAATGCCTTGCGATGCGGTCATCATTTCAATGGCAACAATGCGGCCCAAATTATCGGCCATATCCAGCAATCTGCGTGCCGCATGACAGGCCATGGAAACGTGGTCTTCCTGATTGGCGCTGGTTGGCGTTGAATCAACTGAACACGGAGCTGCCTTTTGTTTGTTCTCACACATCAACGCTGCTGATGTTACCTCAGCAATCATTAAGCCTGAATTTAAGCCCGGGTTCGGGGTCAAAAAAGCGGGAAGCCCGAAATTCATCGCAGGATCGACCATCAAAGCAATACGGCGCTGACTGATAGCGCCGATTTCAGCAATCGCTAAAGCAATTTGATCCGCCGCAAAAGCCACCGGTTCCGCATGGAAATTGCCACCCGATACAATTGACCCATCGCTCAAAAGGATCAGCGGGTTATCGGTTACGGCGTTGGCTTCAATTTGTAACGTCCGCCCTGTTTGGCGCAACAGGTCTAAACATGCGCCCATGACTTGCGGCTGACAACGGATGCAATAGGGGTCTTGAACGCGGTCATCATCAACCCGGTGGGATTCCCGTATTTCTGATTTATCCATTAAAGCCCGCAACGCATAACCCGCATCGATTTGACCCGCATGACCCCGAAGTTGATGGATTTCATCTCTGAAGGGGGCTGATGATGCCATAATCGCATCGGTCGATAAGGCACCAGATACCAAAGCCGACATGGCACAGCGCCACGTTTCAAAAAATCCTGCTAATGCCAATGCTGTGGAAACTTGAGTACCATTAATCATGCCCAACCCTTCCTTAGGCCCCAGCACTATGGGTTCTAATCCTGCTTTTTTAAGTGCTTTCGCACTGGTCATTCGTGCGCCCTGATAGATGGCTTCTCCTTCACCGATCATGGTCGCAGCGAAATGTGACAAGGGGGCCAAATCACCCGAAGCACCAACCGATCCCTGACTAGGAATAACAGGGTTAACGCCTTTTTCTAACATGTTTTGGATATGCTCAATAGTTTCCCAGCGCACCCCCGATGCGCCCCGACCTAATGACATTA
The DNA here is from genome assembly GCA_938074585.1 of uncultured Rhodospirillales bacterium. GTDB lineage: Bacteria > Pseudomonadota > Alphaproteobacteria > Rhodospirillales > Casp-alpha2 > JABMNT01. Next base: position 4,527 of record CALJEW010000092.1, read on the forward strand.
ATTTCAATACCATGACCAAGCGAGCAATGTTTTCAGATAACGGTTCACCAACGCCACAACAATGGGATAAAATTAAGTTACGCTGTAACTGAGTTGTATCTTCAGGCGGAATACGAGTGCTGGCAAGCTTTCCAAAACCCGTATTCACGCCATAAACAGCGTCGTCACCATTGGCAGCATCACAAACAATTTTAGCGGCAGCTTCAATATTGGGTCGGAATTTTGGGGCCAATTTAACGGTAGGGCTTTGCCAATAAAGAATACCAAGATCGACTAACGTCACATGGCCCGGATTCAAAATCATTTCTGCGGTCATTTCATCTCCCCTCCGACAATCTGTTGATATAAAGGGTTAAACCCGATTGATCGATCAGCTGCTGTTTACTTGCTTGCCGGGTTCCGGTTACGGTTGAAACAATGCCACCGCCTGCATTTGATATTTCTTCGTAAAACAACCCGTTCAAGCGCTGTTCAAACTCTTGGGCGCATTTTCCGTCGTAAACCAAATGGGTGTGGCAATCAATCAAGCTCGGCGTAACCCAACGGCCCTCAGAATCAGTTTCTTCTTCAACCGGTATATTGGGTAATTTATCATCTGGTCCAACCCAAAATATATTACCGTTTACACAGGCAATTGCACTATTTTGAATAATTCCGTGGCCCCTAACTTGCATGGTGGTCAATCGAGCATTGAGCAATACAAGGTCGATTTTCACAGACATTTACATTCCTCCAATTAATTGTATATACAATTAACTTGGCGTTTGGACAAGCCTATTGTATGAACAATTAAACGGGATGGGGGACTAAATCACAGTGCGGTATTTTTTTGAGCATGCATTGTTAGCAGAGAACTGGGCTAAGGACGTATCTGTTGTGTCAAATGACAAAGGCGACATCACATCCATAACCCCGAACACAGAAGATGTTCGCTCAGACCACCGTGCAAAAGTTGCCTTGCCCGGTTTGCCAAATGTTCACAGCCACGCCTTTCAACGAGCGATGGCTGGTATGGCAGAAGTTAAGGACACAGGCGATGATAGCTTTTGGACATGGCGTAAAGTCATGTACCAATTTCTAGAACGCCTAACACCCGAAGATCTATACACGATTGCGTCTTTAGCCTATTGTGAAATGCTGGAATCTGGCTTTACCGCTGTATCCGAATTTCATTATTTGCACCACGATGCTTCAGGATCTGTGTATAATGACATTGGTGCTATGGCTTTTGCGATTGCGGAAGCGGCACAAACATCAGGCATTGGGCCGACGTTTTTGCCAGTATTTTATGCCAACAGCCAGTTTGACGGAGCCCCACCCACTGACGCCCAACGCAGGTTCGTTAGTTCTCCGGATCAATTCGCAATTCTGCTGGACCGTATAGATCATATTGCCACCAGCTTACCCGACGCCCAAGTCGGCATTGCGCCGCATTCTTTACGCGCCGTTACACCTGAAAGCTTGGCCGAGGTTTTGACCCTGAAACTAAACGGCCCCCTTCACATTCACATTGCCGAACAAACCAAAGAGGTTGATGATTGCATTCAATGGTCGGGTCAACGCCCGGTGGAATGGTTGCTCAATCATCAAAACATCGATCAGCACTGGTGCTTGATCCACGCAACTCACATTACACAAACAGAACGACAAAACATTGCCCAGTCAGGCGCGGTTGCAGGCCTTTGCCCAATTACCGAAGGCAACTTAGGCGACGGAATATTCCCGGGTGTTGACTATCTTCAGGACGGCGGGCGCTTTGCAGTAGGGTCAGACAGCAATGTTTTAATTAATGCGGCAGAAGAATTACGTACCTTAGAATATTCACAACGCTTTCGAGACCGGGGCCGCAATCTATTGGGTACAGTTAACACGTCAACCGGGCGGGCCTTATTCGATCATGCTTTGTCCGGTGGAGCGCAAAGTTCGGGCCGGAAAATTGGAAAAATAGCTGTTGGATTCCGAGCTGACATTATGACCTTAAACACAGAACACCCTGCCCTTGTCGCCTTAACCAACGATGGCTGGTTAGACGGTTGGATATTTGCCGCCAACAGCCCCGCCATTTTAGACGTATGGGTTGGCGGGAGGCACGTTGTCAGCGAAGGAAAACATCATAAGCGCGATCAAATAAGAGCCCGCTATGCACAGACAATGAAACGCCTAACATCATGAACAAACACCCCCTCAATATTTATGAATTGGACGGGAACGGTCCGTTGTTTCGGCAAATTAACCGTGCCATTTCTCGGCCTATATTGTCAGGCAGAAATGCGCCGGGAACACGGCTTCCGTCCGAGCACGCGTTTATGGAAATGTTCAGCACATCGCGCATGACCGTTAACCGCGCCTTGCAATTATTAGCAGACGACGGCTTGGTTACCAGACATCGGCGTAGCGGTACTTTTGTTGCAAATCAAGTTGTTGAGCATTCGGTGATCGAGCTGAAAGACATTGTTGATGAAGTGGAAGCATCGGGAGCTTTATACGAGTATCAGCTTCTAGATTTGAAAACTGTTACTGCAAATGCCGAGTTGTCTAAAAAATTAGGGACAAAAAAAAAAGCCATGCTTCTGTATATTTTGTGCCGACATTACAGCGACAAAAAACCAATCTTGATTGAACAACGCTATATCAATATTTCTGCTGCGCCTAAGTGTTTAGACGAAAGTTTTTTAAATACTCCCCCCGGCCATTGGTTGATTAAAAACGTGCCTTGGTCCATGGCTGAACATATTATTTCAGCCCTGAATGCAACCGATACCATAGCAAAATATTTAGAGATCAAACTCGGCGACGCCTGTTTATCAGTAGACCGAACCACATGGCACGACGGGGGGCAAGATGGTGAGAAGATTACATTTGTAACTCTGACATACCCCGGAGACAAACATCGACTGATCAGTAGGTTCACGCCGGGACAATAATCACTTTTCCAGCTGAATTTTGTGATAATCCATTTGGCGAATGCTGTATCAATTTCTTCTGCGGCTTAGGGTACAGACGATATAATTTGTTCGGGTGGGAGATCCGGTCCCAATAGCGGGTGACGACTTTAAAACTATCCTTAACGCTTATTATTGTACTATTGTAATGCTCTGTTTGTTGCAAAACCGGGTCTGGGTGCCGGCTTGAAAACACATCGCAAGCAATCAAAAATAATTGCAAGCGGTTGACATGGGCAAAACCCGCAGTCGTAATCATATTGGTGGCACCGGGGCCGTTGGAGCTGGTGGTGATCATCATTTGGCGGCGCAATTTAGTCTTTCCATAATCAACGGCAACCAACGCCATGGATTGCTCATTTTGCCCATCGATTTCAGTGAATTGGTTACATAAATAGCGGACCAAGACCTACGCCATTGTTAATCGAGAAGTGCTCATATATCTTGCACAAAATCGTGATGGATTAGCCGTCAGCCGGATGTATTATAGATATCATACCTAGTTACTATTTTTGTTCAAAGGGAGTTTAATATGATCAAAATGGCGCTTTTTGGCTGTGGTCGTATTGGCCGCTTACATGCCCAAAACATTTCTCAAAACCAAGGCGCTGAACTGGTGCAGGTTTATGACGTGCACCAGCTTTCCGCTGATCAATTGGCAACCCGTCATAACTGCGAAGTCGCCCTATCTGTTGAGGTAATATTGGCTAATTCCGTTATTGATGCGGTTTTAATTGGCACATCAACGGATACCCACGCCGATTTAATAGAAGAATCAGCCAAAGCAGGTAAAGCGATTTTTTGTGAGAAGCCTATTGATTTAAGCCTCGATCGTGTCAAACAATGCGCGGCAACAATTGCGCCATATAATGTGCCCGTTCAAATTGGTTTTAATCGGCGGTTCGACCCCAGCCATAAGTCTGCAAAAAATGCTGTGGTGACAGGTCAGATTGGTGATTTACAACAAGTTATTCTCACGTCGCGTGACCCCGAAATGCCCCCCCAAAGCTATATGAAAACATCGGGCGGCATGTTTTGCGACATGACCATCCACGATTTTGATTTAGCGCGGTTTTTGTTGGGGGAAGAACCAACCGAGATTTTTGCATACGCAAGCGCGCTCGTGAACCCCAAGGCGTGTGCCGCTGTTGGTGACATAGATTCAGCCATGATCCAAATGAAAACTGCATCCGGTAAGTTATGCCACATCAACAATTCCCGCCAAGCCGTCTATGGATACGACCAACGGGTCGAGCTGTTTGGTAGTACCGGTATGTTGATTTCTGACAACCAACGTCCCCATGACTTAAAATCTTTCAACGCCACACAAACCGGAAAATCTGAACCGTATCAATCCTTAGAAACTAGAAAATCCGTTCACCTATAAATACCTGAGGACATCCTATGTCTGACACCCTCTTCGAAGATTACCCCATCAATTTAACCGCCGTCGATATCAGCCCCTACAAAGCGGGTAATACCGGAGTTGACTATATCACCACGTTTGATAGTGGTGCGCCGGGTTTGCATGTCATGATATCAGCGATTCTTCATGGTAACGAAATTTCAGGCGCGATCACGCTCGATCATTTGTTAAAAAGGGACGTCCGCCCCCTGGCCGGGAAACTGAGTTTCGCCTTTGCCAACCCTGAAGCGTATTTGGCCTTTGACCCGAACAACCCGTGGGCAAGCAGGTACATCGACGAAGACATGAACCGGGTTTGGTCGGAAGACGTATTGGAAAGTGAGCGCACGTCGCTTGAGCTTGAACGCGCCCGCCAAATGCGCCCGATCATAGATCAAGTCGACATGCTTTTAGACCTGCATTCGTTGGAACACTCTATCCCTGCAATGATGATGGCGGGTGGGCATGCGAAAGGCCAGCAATTGTCCAAAGATTTAGCAACACCTAAATTTGTTATATTGGACCGGGGCCACTCCACTGGCAAACGCTTGCGCGATTATGGTGAATTTGATGACCCTATGAGTGGCCGAATTGCGCTTTTGTTTGAAGCCGGACAGCATTGGGAAGAAGACAGTGAAATTATTTCCATCGATATGGCGTTGCGGTTTTTAAAGCTGTTTGGGACCATCGACTTGGATACCTTGATGGATGATCATTTAGAATTATCCGAAGATCAGAACTTGATTGAAATAACCCACCCCATTACCATCGCCACAGACGACTTCCGTTGGGCCGATGATTTTACAGGGCTTGAGTGTTTTCAAGATGCAGGGTCACTTATTGGTTGGGATGGGGATAAAGAAATATGCACCCCGTATAACGATTGCATTCTGATCATGCCGAATTCGAATTTACACAAAGGCGGAACGGCTGTGCGCTTAGGCAAGCAAATCAATTAAAAGTCATTTGCTTATAAAGCCGTATATGAGCATCTTTGTCTCAACAAAATTAAACCCAAACAGGTGGATATAAACCATGAGCACAGACCCCGTTATTCTTCACCATTACCCGCAATCACCCGTCACTGAAAAAGTCCGAGTGGTGCTTGGAATAAAGGGGCTGAGCTGGAAATCCGTCGACATTCCAAGGCTCCCTCCAAAACCGAATTTAACGGCCCTGACCGGGGGCTATCGCTTAACACCTGTGATGCAAATTGGGGCTGATATTTATTGTGATACAAAGTGCATTATCCGTGAATTGCAGCGCCGGTTCCCATCCCCAACTTTGTTTCCAGGCGGCGCTGAAGGCATGGCATGGGGCGTTGGTGAATGGACGGATGGACCGCTGTTTAAAGACGTTGTGACCGTTGGCTTGGTCGAAATGATACCCAATATGCCGCCAGAATTTTTGGCAGATCGGGGCCCACTTTATTTTGGTGATGATTTTTCAGTTGAAGATGTCAAAGCTAATTATCAACATTGTTTAGCCAATATTCGGTCTCAATTTGGTTGGATGAACGAACGCCTGCAAGCCCGTGATTTCATGTTGGGTTCTGAGCCAGGCCTACCAGATGCATTGGCGTACTATTTGGTCTGGTTCTTGCGCGATCGAATGAACGACGATGGACACTTTTTATCGCAATTTGAAAACCTGATAAAATGGGAACATCGTGTTAAAGCCATTGGCCATGGCACGCCTGAAGCCCTGAGCGATTTGGACGCCTTAGAGATAGCTAAAAATGCAACACCTCAAAAACCCCAGATAGTCGACCCCGATGACCCCTTGGGCCTATGTATTGGAGAGCAGATCAGCATCACACCAGTAAACGGTGGCGTACCTGTTCAGGGTGCGCTACACAGCATATCTGCCAATCACGCTAGCCTATCGAGAACCGACAATTTGGCTGGCGATGTTTGTGTTCACTTCCCACGGGTTGGATATCGAATCACGACTGATTAGAGGCATACCATATATCAATGCGGCACTCCCCCCATGTCGACTAAATATAAGCACTCATGTATAGTCGACGATACATCATCTGATTGAAGAAGGGGAATATATTTGCGAATCCATCATTGATTAAACGCATATCCACTGGAAAAGGCTTGGCTTCATAAGCAGCACAAGTGGTTTTATACTGCTGCCTTATTTGTAGCCCGAAGGTCATTTAATGATGCGCTAGGTAATTTTACGTTACTACACAACGTTTGGTGCCATCATTTGCGTGTTTGGCGTCTTCACCTGGCATCCGATATTGCGGCTCTCAATGCCGTGGCAGTTCCCGGGCGTTGTGTTGAGCCCGTGGCTTAATTTCATACTTACGTTTTTCACCTTTGATGTCATGAGCGCCAAACTATCATCGACCTTTGGCCGAAATACTTTTTTCTATCGCCCTAGTGGTTCGTTTTAGAAGGAGCGGCCTTTGGCCTTTTCATAGATTATGTAGCAACCAAGTTTGTTGGCGAAGGTAAACAGACCATGCATGATCAATCCGAAAGCTAAATCATTTTCACAGAGTCTTAGACCTTGCCGCTAAGGTTGCTTACAATAGTTGCATAATCATAAGTGCCCCTAAGTTTAAGGGCCGCGGTGTGGAGGCGTTTAAGTGTCGAAACTAAATATTGATAAGCCGGAATATTCAAACACCGATGCAAACGCATATGCGGCTATCGATTTAGGCACTAACAATTGCCGACTACTTATTGCCCAACCAACTCCCAATGGCTTTGATGTGGTTGATGGGCTATCAAAAACTGTTCGTTTGGGCGAAGGCGTTGCTGCGACTAATCAATTAAACCCAAATGCTATGGGCCGCACCCTAAATGCGATCAGGTCATGCGCTCAGAAAATCAACAACTGGAACATCAAACGCATTCGCTGCGTTGCCACAGAGGCTTGCCGCCGAGCCAAGAATGGTGAAGAATTTTTAAACCGTGTCGTCCATGAAACCGGCCTGTCGTTTGAAATTGTCACCCCTAATTTAGAAGCCCACTTAACCTTAAACGGCTGCATTCCTTTGTTTGTTCCCGAAAAGCCAAAGATCCTGTTATTCGACATTGGTGGCGGCAGTACTGAAATTGTTTGGGCTGAAATGACCGACCCCTCCACTCCCCACATTCTGGGTGTCTTATCGTTTCCTATGGGCGTTGTGACTTTGGCCGAAACCTACGGGGTTGATTTATTAGAATCAGAAAAATTCAATCAAATTTGCGGTGGTGTCGCTAAAATTTTAGCTCCCTTCGACAGCCAATATAAAATATCTGAAGCCATTGAAGCCGGGCATGTTCAAATGGTAGGGACATCAGGCACGGTAACAACGTTGGGGGCGTTAACTCTGGGATTGGAACGCTATGAACGCAAACGCGTTGATGGGTTACAAATGTCATTTAAGATCATGCACCAGCAAATATCAGAGATTCTTAGCATAGATATCGATGCCCGGCGCGGCATCCCTTGCATTGGCCTAGAACGTGCCGGTTTAATGGTTATGGGCTGTGCATTGTTGAAAGCAATATGTACAAAATGGCCTGTTGGGGAGTTACGCATAGCAGATCGGGGCATTCGAGAAGGATTACTGTTGGAAATGATAGAGAAAGACAGGCAAAATACGGCCCCTTTAGAAAACCCAAGCTCAGCAATCCCGATAACCACAACTTACATACGCAGATAACGAGACACATTATGGATAAATCGACACGCAAAGGCGCTACGACTGGTAAAGGCCGTGGTGCACAAGTTGCAAAACGCAACTTATCAACCCGCGTTAAATCTGCAAAGGGGCGTAAAATATCTTCTACTCTGTGGCTGCAACGCCAATTAAACGACCCGTATGTAGCGGAAGCTCGCCGCTTGGGCTACAAATCACGCGCTGCATTTAAAATTGCTGAACTGGATGATCGGTTTGATTTTTTAAAACCCGGCAAACGAATTGTTGATTTGGGCGCAGCGCCCGGTGGTTGGACTCAAATTGCGGTCGAGCGGACCAATGCTTTGGGTGTCGGCAAACAAAATCAGGGCTTTGTTGTCGGTATGGATTTGCAGGAAATGGATACCATAGCGGGTGCCACCCTGATCACCCATGACTTTATGGAGAACGATGCGCCTGATATCTTAAAAGAAATACTTAAAGGTCCAGCCGACGTTGTGTTGTCAGATATGGCGGCACCGGCAACGGGGCATACAGCAACAGACCATATGCGGATTATTGGATTGTTAGAAGTTGCCCTTGATTTTGCCCAAGATGTGTTGGCTCCGGGGGGTGTATTTTTAGGAAAAGTACTGCGCGGCGGCACTGAAAATGATATTTTGACATTGTTAAAACGTGATTTTCGTATTGTGAAGCACGCAAAACCGCCTGCCAGCCGTGTTGATTCTGCTGAATCTTATGTCATTGCAACGGGTTTTCGGGGTCAAAACTGCAAATAAATGATTTCATTTTGGAATTCTGTTGGTTCTCACTTGGCAAGGGCAAACCCATCTGTATGATACGGCGTCAACTTGTCTTGTTTACCGGAGGTTGGCATGATCGAAATTCGCGAAGCCCTTACTTTTGATGACGTTCTTTTGGTGCCCGCAGCATCCGACGTTCTTCCCGCTCAAACAAATACGAAAACCCGTCTCACCCGTTCTATCGAAATGGGCATTCCCTTATTGTCGTCCGCCATGGATACAGTAACAGAAGCACCGTTAGCGATTGCCATGGCACAAGCCGGTGGCATAGGTGTAATTCACAAAAACCTTACCCACGCAGAGCAAGCCGACCAGGTCCGTATGGTCAAAAAATTTGAAAGTGGCATGGTTATTAACCCGATCACCATCAGCCCCCACTCGACGCTAGGCGATGCACTGCATTTAAAAGAAGTAAATGGATTTTCTGGCATTCCCGTGGTTGAACCAGATAGCGGACGCTTGGTGGGTATTTTAACCAATCGCGATATTCGCTTTGCTGAAAACCCTTCGACCCCAGTTCGGGAATTGATGACGGCCCATTCCAGCGACAAGCCCCTGATCACCGTTGGTGAAGGTATCAAGCAAGAAGAAGCCAAAAGGCTTTTACACCAACATCGGATTGAGCGATTGCTGGTTGTTGATGTCAACTTCCGTTGCGTTGGTTTGATTACGGTTAAAGATATAGATAAAGAACAACAATACCCCAACGCATGTAAAGACGACAAAGGCCGCTTGCGAGTGGCAGCGGCAACAGGCGTCAACGATGACGGCGTTGCCCGGGCTGAAGCATTGTTAGATGCAGGCGTTGATGTGATTGTTGTCGATACAGCCCACGGGCATTCAAGCGGCGTCATGGACGCGGTCACAAAAATCAAAAGCCTATCCAACTACGTTCAAGTCATCGGCGGCAACATCGCAACCCCTGAAGCCGCCAAAGCCTTAATTGGTGCGGGTGCAGATTGCGTTAAAGTAGGCATCGGACCCGGCACCATTTGCACAACCCGCATGGTTGCTGGCGTTGGCATGCCACAGCTTTCAGCAGTTATAGAAGTTGCAGAGCTGTGTCAGAAAGAAGACATTCCGGTCATTGCAGACGGCGGTATTAAGTATTCAGGTGACGTTGCAAAAGCGATTGCAGCGGGTGCGGAAAGCGTGATGATTGGATCGTTGTTTGCGGGCACTGATGAAAGCCCCGGCGAAGTGTTTTTATACCAAGGGCGGTCTTATAAATCGTACCGGGGCATGGGATCATTAGGAGCCATGGCTCGCGGTTCAGCAGATCGATATTTCCAAGCCGAAGTTTCTGATAATTTGAAGCTGGTTCCCGAAGGAGTTGAGGGCCGCGTTCCTTACAAAGGCCCTGTTAGCACAATCATTCACCAATTGGTTGGTGGTCTTCGGGCATCAATGGGGTATACTGGGTGTGCCACAATTCAAGACATGCAGACGAAAACTCAGTTCAGGCGAATCACTTCAAGTGGCCTGCGGGAAAGCCATGTCCACGATATTACAATCACCCGTGAATCACCAAATTATGGGGGCCGCAGAGATTAAGGCTGAGTTTAAAGGTCACTCATGACACCCGGTGCGCGCATCCAAGCGGCTATTGAAATACTAGAGCAAGTCTGGTCCAGGAATCAGGCCGCCGACAGGGTGGCTGATATGTATTTAAAAAAGCGTCGCTACGCGGGGTCATCTGACCGGCGGGGTATTCAAGGCACGTTATACGAAATTTTACGCCGCAGATCGCGTTTGGATTGGTGGGTTGAGCGTTCTGGCTCGTCCCTAACAGCTGGCCCCCGCTCTCGTCTGATTGCCAATTTGGCCTTATCGGATAAATCATCGCCCAATCAAATAGCCACCCTGTTCAGTGGTCAAAATCATTGCCCTGATACTTTGAGCGAAACGGAACACCGATTAGCCGATGCATTGTATGGCAAGCCACTGAACCATTCCAACATGCCAAGCTCTGTTGCTTTAGAATACCCAGAATGGATGCACGCTTCTTTTTCCGCCCTGTGGGGCGATAAATTAAAAACTGAAATTTCAGCGCTTAATCAAACAGCACCGGTTGATATCCGGGTGAACACCCTAAAGACAACAACAGAAGCAGCAAAATCCGAACTCAAAAGCCAGTTTATCGAAACCGAATACACCCCCTTATCGCCCATCGGCTTACGCTTAATTGGCAAAGCCCAGCTGGGGGGGACCAAAGCATTTCGCAATGGCTTAGTAGAAGTTCAAGATGAAGGCTCGCAAATTTTAGCACTTTTATGTGGGGCAAAACCGGGCATGTTGGTTATTGATTATTGCGCAGGGGCTGGTGGAAAAACGCTGGCTTTAGCTGCAAGCATGGGATCAAACCGACGCATTGATGGGCAGCTTTTTGCCTGTGATATATCTCAAAACCGGATCAATCGTATGGAGCCCCGTTTGAAACGGGCTGGTGCCAAGGCCGTTCAACGCCACGCTTTAATGGGCCCTGATGATTTATGGTTAAAAAAATTATACAAATCTGCGGACCGGGTATTGGTTGATGTGCCCTGCACAGGGACCGGTGCTTGGCGACGCGACCCCAACGCCAAATGGCATTTCACGCCAAAAAATTTAGCTGACATTTGCGCTCAACAGAAAACCATTTTTTCCAATGCTGCCAAATTGGTGAAATTGGGCGGGCGTTTGATTTATGCCACGTGTTCTCTATTACACGAAGAGAACGAGCAACAACTCTTTGATTTTTTGAAACATCACAATGATTTCAAGTTGGTTCCAATTGAACAAGTATGGTCTGAAACCATTGGCGGGGAACTATCACCCACCGGGTCCTGCTTGCGCTTGAGTCCGGCAAGTACCGGAACCGATGGGTTTTTCTGTACCGTATTAGAACGCGCTTAATCTCTTTAAGCGGCTTTTGTAACAGCCTGTGATTTCAAATAACCCAACATGGTATCCGCATCTGAAACGTCGAACGGGTCAGTTGGGCAATTATCTTCAAACCCATTTTCCACAAATTGCTTTGTGATCAGTCCATCATCAACAAGCATCGAATAACGCCAGCTGCGCATGCCGAATCCTAAGTTTGATTTTTCAACTAGCATTCCCATTTTTCGGGTGAAATCAGCATTTCCATCGGACAACAAAAAGACATTCTTAGCATTTTGGCTCAAGCCCCATTGATACATAACGAAGGCATCGTTGACCGACAAACAAATAACGGCGTCAATACCTTGGTCTTGAAATTGGCTATATAATTCTTCATAGCGCGGCAGATGGCTGGTAGAGCACGTTGGCGTGAACGCGCCGGGAAGCGAGAATAAAACTACCCGTTTATCTTTGAAAAGTTCAAAACTATTAACGTCTTTCCACTCAAACGGATTGTCGCCTTTAATGGCATCATTCCGAACGCGGGTCTTAAATATGGTATAAGGTACATGGTTCATTTTAATTTCCTATGATTTACGGCTTGAGAAATAGATGGGCGTTTGCGCTCATTATATGTACAGGTGTATAGTTAATTGGTAAAATAAGTTAAACTGCATATATTAAATGATTAAATCTATTAATAGGAAATCATGGCAACGTTTAAACACTTACCAACCTTAACCCAACTACGCCACTTGATTGCCCTTAATGAGCATCAACACTTTGGCCGCGCGGCTGAGGCGTGTTTCATTATGCAATCAAGCTTGAGCACCAGCATTAAAGAATTAGAACGAACACTAGGCCAGCCCTTGGTCGAGCGCACAAAACGTAAAGTAATGATGCTACCGTTGGGTATTGAAGTCATAGATCGAGCACGTCATGTGGTGCGGGATGTGGAAGATATTTCCGATTTGGCTAATGCCGCCAGTGCTCCTTTAAGCGCCCCCATCCGATTAGGCGTCATTCCATCCATCGCCCCGTTCTTGTTACCCCGCGTTTTACCCGCCCTAAAAAAAGCTTACCCAAATTTAAAACTGTATTTGAGGGAAGCCCAATCATCACCTTTGGTTCGACAGTTAGAGGACGGCGAATTGGATCTGTTGTTGTTAGCATTTCCGTATTCAACACATGATTTGGAATGCAATATTTTTGCCGAAGATCGATTCTGGATCGCCTTCCCAAAAGGACACCCTTACAGCCAGAAAGAACACATCCACATTCAGGACTTAGACCCTGAAAGCTTGATGCTTTTAGAAGAGGGGCATTGTTTGCGGGACCAAACGCTGAGCGCTTTTGGACCCGTCCCCCCCCAAGTTCAAAACGACTTTCAAGCATCTAGCCTGCACACATTGGTGCAAATGGTTGATAACGGTTTAGGCTTAACGGTGTTGCCAAAAATGGCGGTGGATACGGGGATTACCAAGTCAACGCGGATACAAGTGCGCCCATTGGATGGGCCCTATACGTCTCGGCAAATTGGTCTTACATGGCGAAAAACATCAGCCCGGAAAGCAGAATACGAGCACTTAGCTGGTTTTTTCAGAGATGAACTTGCAACCCCGTTGAGCCCCAAAAAGCAGCGCCGCTAACGCTTAAACAATGATCAATCAAGAACTGGTAACTATAAGCCATTGAAAAAAAGCATAAATTTTTTGTTTTTCTTGCTCAAATTCAAAACATCCGTTATCATTTTTTGTTAGGCCCTAGATAATCATTAGAATTTCCAAGACCAAAAGGGAATGCAAACAGAAAAGGGAGAACAACTGAATGTCTTCCAGCAAATCTCCAACAAGCAAACCAGAGCCGGAAACAACTCCAGTTATTAAGAAACGCAAATGCCTAATGTGCAACAAAGACTTCACCTCTCAACACTTAGGCGAGAGGGTCTGTGTCAATTGCAAAGGCACATCCGCATGGCGTGAAAGCGGCTATTATGCTGTTTAATGACAAGCCCCGCTCATCCAGTCTTCAACTTATATACGATTGAGAGAAAGATAGCTTAATCAGTTCGTTGTCAAAATGAATTGATTTGCATCAGCCATGTGCCCTGGCAAGGCGCGCTGTAGCACCCGTGCGACATCAACAACATACTCTGTTGCTGGCTTTGGGTATCGTTGCGTTGATTTCAAATATTTAGCGATACCGGGCTGATCGACAACGCGTTCATTCAGCGCCTTGATATGCGGGGTCGTTTCCAAAATAGCTGGGCACCATTCTAAATATCCTGATAACGCTTCAGCTAAAACTACGTCTGCAAGCGAAAGGCGTGAACCGGCACAAACGCCGTTACCATTCGCTGCCAAATGCGCTTCAAATTTTGGCCCAAACTTTTGGAACTTATCGTTCAAGTTTGCAATTGCGACTTCGGCTGTTGGCTGGAAGGCCGCCTGAAGCCCGGTTTCAGCGAAATCAGCAACGGCCCCAGCGAACATATCGCACATCACAGCATCCTGATCATTATCACCATAAAACTCACCAAGCCGTGCTAAATAACGGATCATTGCTGTCGACTGGCTTAGGCATAACCCATTGATTTCAAGCAGTGGCATTTGGTCGAACGGAAGTTTTCCTGTCAATCGAAGGCTTGCGAGCTCTTGTGGCGTCGTCACTTGAACGTTTGTGAATTGAATTTGATTTATGGCAAGCATCCAGCGTGTCGATTCAGCTCGGCCACGACCTTTGAAATAAGTAAGCTCAACCATGGTTTTTCCTTCAAATGTTGTTTGTGTAAAAATAACTGATAAAATATAGCTCTATTTACTAGATGCGCCCGAACTCCGCTAGCAAATCTTCAATGGTATTTCCTTGTTAACCCATTCACGCGTAGCCACTTCACGCACACCCTGTTCACGGGCTTTTTCAACAACCCCTTCTGCCGTCGCTAAGGGAATAACCGTTACACCCATCAAATCAGCAACAATAAAATCAACAGGGCTTACAATCGTGCTGTCGCACTGAATGGGAACTTTAATTGAAAGCTCTTCTATGCGCCCGGAGAACATGGTGTGCGCACCCCGTAGTGTGACAGCGCTTACCCAAATTGGCCACTTAATCTCTTCTAACTCGTCAGTATAGCGGTCAGCGCCACCAACGATCATTGCCCAAATACCCCGGTTTATAACAAGACCACCTATCAAGCAACCACACACAGATGCGTTTGAATCACCCCCAGCGTCAACAACAATAATATCGCCCACCTGTCCCATTTCTTAAGCCTCAAGGGATCAACCCAATCCCCTTTGAACAATCGCAAAGTCAAGGCTTAGCAACATACTTTGGCCTAAACAGCAGGTTTGATTTCTCCATCCATGACCCCAGTGCGGTAT
>CALJEW010000093.1 GCA_938074585.1 uncultured Rhodospirillales bacterium
CGTATCTGAACCAGAGTTCAAGACGGCATCTTCAGTTGGCTTTATTTCTGCGCGGGCTTCCAATTTAACGACAGAGCCCAAAAGCCGTTGTGTATAGGGGTGTTGTGGATTAGCAAAAATCTCTTTTACCTCTCCTGTTTCTACAACCTTGCCATGGCGCATAACAACCACGTCATCTGCAATTTCTGCAACAACGCCCATGTCATGGGTAATGAACATAATTGCCATTCCATGTTCGCGTTGAAGTTCGCTCATAAGATCCAAAATCTCGGCTTGAGTGGTCACATCTAATGCTGTTGTCGGCTCGTCTGCAATCAATATCGACGGATTACAACTAAGCGCCATAGCGATCATTGCGCGCTGGCGCATCCCGCCTGAAAACTCAAAAGGATATTGATCAATAGCTTGTTCCGGGTTTTTGATCTCGACCCGGCGCATCAATTCAATGGCGCGTTCTTTGGCGTCTTTTTTAGACACCTTTTCATGTAAGCGAATTGTTTCTATGATTTGATCACCAATCGTATGAACGGGCGAAAGCGAGCTCATGGGCTCTTGAAAAATCATTCCAATATCCCGCCCCCGAATAGCCCGTATGGCTTTGGAGCGGGGGGGCAATTTTGAAAGTTTTATAATGCTTTCAACGCCGCCAACGCGCGGTGGGGTTCGCATAGATATGACCCCCCCTTCGATTTGTCCGGGGGAATCAACGATTTGCAAAATTGAACGCGCAGTGATGGACTTTCCAGAGCCGGATTCTCCGACCACACACGTTGTTTTACCGCGACGCAAAGTTAAGGACACATCGTCAACCGCTTTAATTGTCATCGCCCGAAGTGGGAAATAAGTTTTGAGGTTTTGTATATCTAAAACAACATCATCTGGAAGCTGTATGTCAGGAGTAGTGTTCATTAACTGTGCCTTAGTTCGAATATGGATCGGCAGCATCGCGCAGCCCATCGCCAAAGAAATTAAATGCCAAAACGGTTAGAACAACCGCGCCCCCCGGTGCGAATAACCAGGGGCCCTGAACAATAGACCGCACGTCCTGCGCTTCTTTAAGCAAAACGCCCCAACTGATTGCAGGTGACATGAGGCCAAGCCCCAAAAAGCTTAGCGATGTTTCTGCCAATATCATCAAAGGGACGGCTAGTGTTACGGATGCAATGATATGGCTGGATAAGCTGGGCAACATATGGCGGAAAATAATGCGGGTTTCTGAGACACCATCTAAGCGGGCAGCAATCACAAAATCTTCATGGCGGAGCGCCAAAAATCGGCCCCGAACCACACGGGCTAATTCTGTCCAACCAACTAAGGAGACTATAAGCGTGATGACGAAGTATCGAATCTCAATGGGCCATGTCGGTGGCAACGCTGCTGCCAGCGCCAACCAAACCGGGATTGCTGGAAGTGATAGGACAAATTCAACAAGGCGCTGAATAACGGTATCGGTAAAGCCACCGAAATACCCAGAAATCCCTCCCAATGATAAGCCAAGAACAAGCGCGAAGACCACACCAACAAGACCAATTGATAAGGATAAACGCGCGCCATATATAATACGACTAAACATATCGCGCCCTAATCGGTCTGCCCCCAACAGATAAAATTTTTCCTTCGGATTGATGGTTGTCAGGAAACGCGTGTTGGCATCGAACAGTCCCCACATTTTATAGGTCGATCCGGCACCAAAAAACTCTAAGTAAATTTTATCATCGGTTGGCGTGTACGTCGTTGCCAAAGTAATCGAGTTGCGCTTTCGTTTCGTTTTTATAACGTAGGGTTTTAGGTTCCAACCGTCATCTGTTTGATCAATAAAGTGGATCATTTGGGGCGGATGGAAGCCACCACGACGATTGTAATCGTGCGGACTAAACGGGGCAACTAATTCAGCGAATAAGGCAATACTGTATAGAAATACAATAATGAAAAACCCGACCATTGCCAGTTTATGGCGGCGAAATTTCCAGATCATAAGCTGCCATTGCGATGCTACAGCAACCGCATTAGCACTATGATCACCACCATCTAAATCTGTAGCGGTTTCGGTATCAATCGTTTGATCAGTCAAAGCGAACCCTCGGGTCTAGAAGTGCAAGAAGAATGTCCGAGAGCAGCATGCCAAAGACGGTTAAAGAACACATGATCATCAAGATTCCGCCCGCTAAATACATATCTTGGGCAAGCAGTGATTGAAGCATTAGAGGACCCAGCGTCGGATATCCCAACACAACAGCCGTGACTACGGCACCTGAAATTAAAGCTGGAAAATACAAACCAATCACTGAAATAAAGGGGTTAAGCGCTATTCGAACCGGGTATTTCATAATCAGATGCCATTCAGACATACCCTTAGCTCGCGCCGTTGTTACGTAGGGTTTAGATAATTCGTCTAACAGATTAGCCCGCATAATTCGGATCAGGCTAGCCATAATGGCCGACCCCAAAACGATAATGCCAATAATCAGATGGCTATATAAATCGATGATTTTACCAAAGCTCCAGGGTTGACCTTCAAATTCATCTGAAAACAAGCCGCCCATATGGACGCCAAAAAATTTGGCACCAATATATAAAATAATGAGGCCTAATAAAAAATTTGGCGTAGCCAGGCCTAAAAAACCAAGTGATGTAAAAAAATAATCACCCAGCGTATATTTGCGAACGGCAGAATAGATCCCAATGGGAAGGGCGAGCC
>CALJEW010000094.1 GCA_938074585.1 uncultured Rhodospirillales bacterium
AATTTTGCATCAATATCACTATCCGTTTGATCCGGGTCGTGATGAAACAGATACAATGTTTTAACATTAGCGTTATCCGCCAAATTAACAACCTTACTAATGCAAGAATGACCCCACCCAACTTTCGTAGCGTATTCTGCATCGGTATAAGTAGAATCGGTAATTAATGCATCTGCATCTTTACAGAATTCTTGTAATTTATTCTCATAGCGCGGCGAATAAAAATCGCTGTCTTCGTGGAACATTTCATTATCGGTAATATAACAAACCGAGCGCCCGTTGTAATTCACACGGTACCCTAAACATTTACCAGGATGACTGAGTAACATTGTTTTCACTTCAATGTTATTAAGTTGAATAACTTCTTCTTCTAAGTCACGAAAATAAACGTGGGCCGCAAATTCTGTCAGCGTAATGGGGAAATAAACACCGTCCATTTGCGACGATATAAGTTCACGCATTGAGTTATCGCCCTGATTGGCTCCCAATATTTCAAATTCGTTGCCCTGTTGATACAACGGGGCAAAGAAAGGTATGGAATTAATATGATCCCAATGAGGGTGCGATATGAACAATTTTGCTTGTATGCGTTTTCGTTGTTGCGAGGTTAACCAATCACCCAAGGCTTTAATCCCGCTACCGCCATCGAAGATAAAAAGTTGCTGGCGGGGAAACTCAAGAGATATACACGAAGTATTACCACCATATTTCAAAGCAGTTTCTCCAGAAACAGGAAGAGTGCCCCGAACCCCCCAAAACCGGATGTCGATGTAATCGTTCAGAATTCGGTTGACTTGATCTGAGAACATTTCTGTATTAAATGGCTTTCGAATATAGCCGTGCGCTCCAAAAGTGAAGGAACGTTTCTGGTCAAATTCATAGGCCTTGGTCGATACCATTATAAATTTGGTGTTGGTTAATTCTGTGTGCTCTGTAACCATTTTACAAAGTTGAAATGCATCAACACCAGGCATCATCAGATCACAAATAACGCAATCAGGTTTCATTGCAAGTATTGTCGCAAACGCACTCTTACTTTCCGTCATCGACGTAATTTGGTGTCCGGCATCTTCAAGAAGCATAGAGATCACTTTCACCGCTAAAGGGTCGTCATCAACAATAAAGATGCTGTAAGTGTTTTTTTCCATAATTAGTTTCGTCATTCCTAGGGCGCCAACTTAAAACTAATATTATTCGATTATCAAAATGAAACACAATAAAGAAAGGTCAGAACAGCAGCGTTAACCAAAAGTATTATGGGCACTAAACATTTATAATTAAATGTAGTACTAAAATATAATTTGATTAAAATTTTATCAAAAAAATGGGGCGCCAGGACATACTACCTATCTAGCGCCCCTAGTTTTCCAGGGAGGATCGTCATAAATGGCCTACTAAACCTAAATTAAGAACACCCGCTTGTCCCTCCGCATGTATTACACTTCATGCATGTCCCGTTTCGAACTAAAGTGAAATTACCACATTCACCACAGGGGTCCCCTTCATACCCTTTCATTTTTGCTTCTGTTACTAAATTTGGCCTTGAAGACGTTGATGCGGGTTGGATGACAGCTTCGGCTTGAACGGCCACGGTCACGGATTCCGTTACCATTTGTTGTTGAGCCTGAGCATTGGCAACTGGCACAACGGTGTCTGTTGATGCCATCTGTTGACTATCTAATGCGCCGCTGATGAGGCGCAAATTGCTTCTCATATAACCACGGCTGGCCACTTTTTGGACGACTTCCATCGTATCGGCGTGTGCAGTATTCTGGAAATTACCCTCAGTTGCCCCTTCGCCGATGGCATCTGGGTACAAATCTTTAGGCTCAACGTGGGCCAAGTCATTACGACCCAAATAAGAAACGGCTAATTCTCTGAAGATGTAGTCCAAAATAGATGTTGCCATTTTGATCGTATCGTTACCTGTAACCATTCCCGATGGGTCGAAGCGGGTGAAGGTGAACGATTCGACGTATTCTTCTAAAGGGACACCATATTGCAGACCAATCGAGATTGCGATTGCAAAGTTATTCATCAGTGAACGGAAAGCCGCGCCTTCTTTGTGCATATCAATGAAAATTTCTGATAACCGACCATCTTCATATTCACCCGTTCTCAAATACACCTTATGGCCACCAACTGTTGCTTTTTGAGTGTATCCTTTACGACGATGTGGGGGGCGCAAACGCTCTGTGATAAAGCGCTCGACAATACGTTCTGCCACAATTCCAGCGCGCTCTTGCGCTGGTGCATGTGCAATTTTTTCTTGCAGTGTTTCTTTTTCAATTTCGACATCATCAATCAAAGAAGCTTGCAACGGCTGAGACAGCTTAGAGCCATCGCGGTAAAGGGCATTGGCTTTAATGCCTAAACGCCATGACAGCATGTATGCATTTTTACAGTCTTCAATCGTTGCTGAATTGGACATGTTGATAGTTTTAGAAATCGCACCAGAAATAAACGACTGAGATGCCGCCATCATGAGAATGTGGCTATTAACGCTCAAGTAACGCTTACCAATCTTGCCGCATGCATTGGCACAGTCAAAGACCGGTAAATGCTCATCCTTTAGATAAGGCGCACCCTCTAAGGTCATGGAACCACATACAAATGTATTTGCTTGTTCGATTTCTTTTTTCGTGAAACCAATGCTTTCAAGAATGTTGTGACTTATATCTTCAAGCTTCGATGCATCAATACCCAAAACCCGTGTGCAGAACTCCTCACCCAGTGTCCATTTGTTAAAGACAAAACGAATATCAAAAGCTTCCACAAGCGACGCTTCAACCGCATCAATTTCAATTTCGGTAAAGCCTTTGGCACGCAGTTTATCAAGATTAATTCCAGATGAGCCTTCTAAGGTTCCGTGACCAACCGCATAGCCGATCATTTCTTTTACTTGTTCTTTGTTATAGCCCAATTTTTCAAGAGCTGAGGGAACCATGCGGTTGATAATTTTGAAGTATCCACCACCGGCTAACTTTTTAAATTTAACCAAGGCAAAGTCAGGCTCGATACCGGTTGTATCGCAATCCATAACTAATCCGATTGTGCCGGTTGGGGCAACCACAGAAACCTGTGCGTTGCGGTAACCGTGAGCTTCGCCTTTTTCAAGGGCGCGGTCCCATACGGAAGCCGCAGCGGATGCCAATTCGGGGTCTTCGCACTCGCTGGCAACGAAAGGAACAGGCGTAATTTGTAAACTTTCATAGCCCACTTCATTGCCATTGGCCGCCCGGCGATGATTGCGAATAACTTGAAGCATATCTTTTCTGTTTTCATGGAATTTTGAGAAAGCCCCTAGGCTCTCAGCCATTTCTGCCGATGTTTCGTAAGCGACACCTGTCATCACAGAAGAAACAGCCGCACAAATGGACCGTGCTTGAACGGAGTCATAAGGGATACCCGATGCCATTAAATAACCACCAATATTAGCAAATCCAAGGCCTAAAGTTCTGAATTTATAGGATAAATCAGCAATTTGTTGAGATGGGAACTGTGCCATCATAACTGCGATTTCCAACGTAATCGTCCACATACGAACGGAATGCTCGAACGCTGGAACATCAAAGTTGTAATCATCCTTCAAGAACGTCAACAAGTTCATCGATGCAAGATTACAGGCCGTATCATCCAAAAACATATATTCAGAACAGGGGTTAGAAGCATTAATCCGGCCGCTAGTCTTACAGGTGTGCCAATCGTTAATTGTGGTGTCGAATTGCAATCCGGGATCAGCAGAAGCCCAGGCTGATTCGCCAATATCGTTCCACAAATCACGTGCTTTCAAGGTTTCTGAAATAGCGCCATCTTTTCGGCGGATCAAATTCCAATCACCGTCGTCAAGGACTTTTTCAAGGAAATTGTTGGTGACACGGATAGAGTTATTAGAGTTTTGCCCAGAAACTGTCATATAAGCTTCAGAATCCCAATCCGTATTGTACGTTGGGAAGTCGATTTCGGTGAAACCCTGTTGCGCAAACTGAATAACGCGCTGCACATAACTTTCTGGAACCATGGCATGGCGGGTGTTCAAAATCGCTTTTTTCAATGCTGGGTTATGTTTTGGATCAAAGCGCTTTTCGTCCTCAAGCTCTTTTTCCTGGCACGCATCCATAACTTCATTCAGGTGCTTACTTGCCAATTTAGAACCAGCCACCAATGCAGCCACTTTTTGTTCTTCTTGAACTTTCCAGCTAATGAACTGGCCAACATCGGGGTGATCGATGTCTACCACAACCATTTTAGCGGCCCGACGTGTTGTACCACCTGACTTAATTGCACCAGCAGCCCGATCGCCAATTTTTAAAAAGCTCATCAATCCCGATG
>CALJEW010000095.1 GCA_938074585.1 uncultured Rhodospirillales bacterium
GCCTTCTGCAGACCATATTCGATTAATGGGTGACAAAATTGCCGCCAAGGCTGCTGTTATTGCGGCTGGAATTCCTGTTGTTCCGGGCTCTGAAGGTGCCATACGTGATGCCGCGCAAGCCTTAGAAGAGGGTCTTAAAATTGGTTTTCCAGTGATTGTCAAAGCGACAGCCGGCGGCGGTGGGCGCGGAATGAAGATTGCTGAAACGAAAAACGATATAACCGAAGCTTTTAATTTTGCCAGTGCAGAAGCTTTGGCCGCGTTTGGTAATGGTGATTGCTATATTGAAAAATTTCTAACCAAGCCGCGCCATATTGAAGTTCAAATTTTGGCCGATAACCATGGTAATGTGGTTCATTTGGGTGAACGCGATTGCTCTTTGCAACGCCGACACCAAAAATTAGTCGAAGAAGCCCCTTCGCCTGCATTAGACGATGCGGCAAGAAAAGAAATTGGTGAAATTGTCTCAAAAGCGATTGCTAAAATTGGCTATCGCAACGTCGGTACGATTGAGTTTTTGTACGAAGAAGGTAAATTCTATTTCATTGAAATGAACACTCGTTTGCAAGTTGAGCACCCCGTTACGGAAGCCATTTGTGGTATCGATTTGGTTCGCGAAATGTTGCGTGTTGCCAGTGGTGAGCCCTTAGGTTTCACCCAAAAGGACGTTAAGTTTTCAGGCCATGCCATTGAATGCCGGATTAATGCAGAGCACCCTGAAACCTTTATGCCCTCACCCGGAAAAGTGGGCGATTATCATGCCCCCGGTGGATTGGGTGTTCGGGTCGATTCAGGATTGTATTCGGGCTATACTGTGCCGACCCATTACGACAGCATGATCGCTAAGTTGATTGTATCGGGCAATAACCGCAATGAATGTTTAATGCGCTTGCGCCGGTCTTTGGGTGAATTTGTTATTGATGGTTTACATACCTCAATCCCTTTACATCAACGCATTATGGAAGCGCCTGCTTTTGTCAGTGGAGATTACGATATTCATTGGCTGGGTCATTTTGTTGAGCGCGAACTAGACAGCGACGGTGATGAGTAACCGCCAAACGCCGCAAGAACTAACCCCTGAACTTCTTCTCCGCGCTTATGCGACGGGCATCTTTCCTATGTCTGAAAGTCAAAACGACCCAAACGTTTATTGGGTTGAGCCAGAAATGCGGGGGATTTTGCCGCTTGATCAATTTCACGTTCCAAAAAGTCTCAAAAAAATTGTCCGTAAAAATAAGTTCAAGATTCATTGTGACCGGTCTTTCGAACAAGTTTTAGATTTTTGTGCAGAACCCGCCGCAGGCCGCGAAGTTACGTGGATCAATCAAAGCATTCGCGACAATGTCATTAAACTTCATGAAATGGGATTCGCCCATTCTGTTGAGTGTTGGCGAGAAGATAAATTGGTTGGTGGGCTTTACGGTATCGCATTGGGCGCTGCTTTTTTTGGTGAAAGCATGTTTTCAAAAGAAACTGATGCTAGCAAGGTTGCACTCGTTCATTTGATAGCCAGAATGAGACTTGGCGGGTTTAAGTTGTTAGATACCCAATTCACCACCGATCACTTAAGCCGATTCGGTGTTATTGAAATTCCATCAGCCCAATACTTGGATTTGCTTGATGACGCACTTCAGTTTCAAGGTATATTTGTCGGATCGTATGGCCCGGGTCGGATGAGAAATGTGATTGAGATGATGTTTAATTTGGATCTCTCAGACGGTTAACCGGGCAACTCAAATATCTTGCCGTAGCCTTTTATCTCATCATCTATCCCTGCCCGGCGCAAACAGCTCCACATTTGGGCTTGGTTGCTGGTAATGACTGGCTTTCCGGTTGCATCTTCAATCTCTTGAATAACCTCAATCGCCCTAATCCCGCTACAGCTCAGGAATATGGCTTCTGCGTCGGGATGGTCAATTTCAAGTGCGAAGGCTTTTATGTATGCGGGTGTCAATTGCCCAAACTCAATACCTGTTGTCAGGTTTAATCCCTGTATATCAATTATCTCAAACTCTTTTGTCGTAAAAAATTCAGCCTCAGCGGTATTGATTTCGTCAATATAAGGGGTACCGACGACTATTTTTTTGATTGATAAGGTATGCAACGCATGGACAACACTCGTTACCAGCGTCATTGGTTGTGTGTAAGGAGCGCCTTTTAAAATTTCATGCATCACCCGTTGCTCGCCATTAACAATCGAGCCGCTGGTGCAATGGTAACTAATAACGTCTGGCCTTACGTCGGGTTGCAAGCGGGCGGCTGCTTCTGCCATGGTATCTATATGCCGCGCCAAAGTTTCATTTGTCGTAAAATCTTCGGTTTTTAATCGGGTAATGTGAACACCAACTCCGTCTGGTACTAACTCATAAAAATCTGATTCTGCAGCTAAGTCTGTTGACATAAGGATAAACCCAAGCTTTGCCCGCCAATGCTTTCCGGCGTCCAATTCAGGCGTTCGTTTTTCTGATGTGACCTTGTCGCCGGATTTAAACATGATTTACCCGTTCCTAATTCACAAAAATACTCTCTATATTCCTTCAATTAACGGATCTATGGCCCGGTCCGCATCTGCTGGATTGACAGCAACACCAGTGTAGGTCTGAAATGTACGAACGGCCATGTGTTTAAATAAATTGAAACCGGTAAGGCATTCAAGCCCACCCGCTTTAGCAGTTCCCATGAACTCCGTCCAAATTGGCGTATAAACCGCATCAAATGCCCAGCCTTGGGTGCCAATCAGCGCAGCATCGAAAGCCATTCCAGGATATTGTATCATTCCAAGAGCCGTTGCATTGACCAAACCATTTGCCACCTGAATATAAGTGCTTGATTGATCCATTGGAATTGCAAAGGCGCGTTCACCCGTTGGGTCGGCAATGCGGGCGACGTCTTGAGCGCGCTCAAACTGTAAATCCCATATGGCTAATTGTTCAGCACCGTTTTCGATTAAAGCGATTGCGATGGCGCGCGACACGCCACCTGCTCCGGCCATGGCGACTTTGCCCGGTTTTCGCATTCCCAATACAGCATCCCATGCAGCAACAAAACCGGTGTAATCGGTATTATAAGCCGTTACGTCCGCGCTGGATGTAGATCCATTAAAAACGAGAGTGTTTGAAGCCCCCATGTTTGAAGGAGCATAGGTTAGCTTGCCAACAAAATCTGCCGCAGCAGTTTTATAAGGGTGCGTTACTGTTACTCCGGTCCATCCTGAAGAAATGCGTTCTTCAACACAGCGAATGAAATCAAAATCATCAATCAAAGCCGTATCGATTAATTCAAACGAAAAATCGATGTTATTAAAATCACACAAGGCTTTCAAAGCAAAAGGTAAGCGCGTTCTTTGAATGTTTGAGCCAATGAGACCGGCATTTAGTTCAGCCATTAACACCTCTATCTATGCATTCTAGTTTTGAATTTGTTTTTGGCTCAGGTCTAGTTTCTGAACTGGACCTAAACAATCCAAAACCCAGACGTCGTAAACGGGGTGTTCAAGCGCTGATAAAGCGGGACTAGATGCAAACATCCAGCCACGAAATAAACTTTGTGTTGGTTCGCCTTGTCGGATCTCTGAAATATCAAGAAAAGCAGCGCTTTCAGGTGTTTCTTCTGGGGGGCGTTTATCGCATTGGTGGGCGATGATTTCTAATGTTCCAAAGCGGACAACTGAACCTAATGGAGCTTGAAAGGCATGAACTCGAGCTGTCACCTTATCTAGTCCTTGTAATACAACAATGTTATTAGGTGACGCTAAAGTAAACCCATTGCTCAGGGTGATACCCAAAAACATTAGGATCGAAATAATCGACTTAATATGAGTATATTTAGGTGCTATTTGTCTGATCCACCGGTGGCAAGAAAGATGATTTCACCAACTTGATCTTCTAATGATCTGAAGTCTTTGGTTTCAGATATAGAACCATTATCAGAAATGGTTTCTTTGGCTGAACCCGGTGTAATTCTGACATATTTACCACCCACAATACCTTCGCTGCCAATAGCCGCGATGGTATCTGTTGGTAATTTGATATCCGGCTTAATCGACATTTCTATAACCGCATCAAACGTTTCAGGGTCTAACCGTGCGTTCGTGACAGTCCCAACTTTAATACCGTTAATCCGAACATCGCTACCTGTTGTTAAGCCGCCAATTTTAAAAAAACTGGCATTTATGTTGAAGCCATCAATCGCTTTAACATGTGCTGTGTTGTAAGCAAAATAGACGAACATGCCTGCAACAAGCAAAACAACTGCACCCAATACGGTTTCTACGGCGTTGCGTCTCATACGGCTTGGCTCCTACTCAAATATGTTTATTAATTAGCGCTGCTGCGTTTGGCTTTTGCAACGTTGCCTTCAGATATAATTAATTCCAACAAATCACCAACAACAACAGCATCTTGTGTTAATGAAATCTCGTCACCCGAACTTAGAACGGCTTCTTCAGCACCAGGTTCCAACACAATAAACTTAACACCAAATAAGCCGTCTGTATGAATAGCTGCTGATGTGTCCAGTGTGTATGGAAACTGACCATCCACATCCATCGTAATAACAGCGCGGAATTTACTATCTAAGCCCAAGTTGGTCACACGACCAACACGGATGCCGCCCATTCTAACATCGCTACCTTCGGACAAACCATCGACCTTATTGAACTTGGCAATTATACGCTTATGTGTGGCCTCAGCTTTTGAGCTTAACAGTTGAGATTGGTTCATTACGCTCAAAACGCCAACCAAAAGTGCAACAGTGACTGCACCGATATAAACTTCTTTATGTTCAGAATTCAAAGGATGTCTCACCTATTTAAATAGTAAAAGAAGGCTTATTTATGTTGTTTACGCTCACTCAGGCCGCCAAGGCTGATAATCGCCTGTTGCTTGTGCACGGATGCCACCTTTGTAGGCGTGGCCAACGGGGCGATAGGCTTCCGATGTACCCGTTAAATTTTTGATGTGCTGTTTTTGCCAACTTGGCGCACTTGTTGATTGTTCGGTCAAAGGCTCATCAGTTGTATGATGAAGCCATGCATGCCATTCAGGTGGGATTTTCGAAGCGTCATTATCGCCTTTGTATAAAACCCAACGACGGGGCTTTCCGTGGAGCGAATCCGACTTAGCTTTATAATATCTATTGCCAAATTCATCCCTACCAACATTTTCACCCTTGAACAATGTGTAAATATACGTGCCAATATGCATGGGAAATTTATACCTTCATTAATACTTATAGACAGCCAGTTTTGCTGCAAATTTGATAACTAATATCGCATTAGAATGCTGTCTCGTCCAGACCCACTGAACAGACAATCTATAAACATAAAATTTAGCCCTTAAAAATTATTTTTACTATTTTATCCATAAGATTTAGGTGTCATTTTAAAAACTAATAACGGATACAATGGCAGGATTTCTAGGATAATTAACTCGTCGTTAATGAATTTAAGAGCACAATATGAAGTGCACGTACAAAGGTATAGTACGATATGTTGTTATTTTTGTTGCGATTTTTATTTGTCTGGAGTAATTATTGTAATGTTGCACTTGGGCGGACACAATATAAAACTCAGTTCTGAGAAGTATAACTAAATTATTCCCTGCGGCGCAGCATTGAGGGCCATTAGGCCAATATATATATAAACATCAAGACCAGTTGTGGGGAACACATGCGCATTTCTCGTTATTTCACTAATAAAGACACATCTCGATACGCCGATTTCGAGTTTTACCAAACATCGAGCGAAATCCGAAATCCCGATGGCTCTATCGTGTTTCAACTTAAGGATTTAGAAGTCCCCACCAGTTGGTCACAGGTCGCCAGTGATGTATTGGCACAAAAATATTTTAGAAAAGCAGGCATTCCAAGCCGATTGAAGAAATTCGAAGAAACCTCAGTTCCATCCTGGTTGTGGCGAAGTATTCCTGACGAAAAAGCCTTGGCTAGTTTGGCGATTGAAGAACGGTCGCGCGGCGAAAAAAGTGCCAAAGAGGTTTTTGACCGCCTGGCTGGCACTTGGACATATTGGGGCTGGAAAGGTGGTTACTTCGATTCGGAAGAAGACGCTCTGGCTTATTATGATGAAATGTGCTACACATTATGCGCTCAACGTGGTGCTCCAAACTCCCCTCAATGGTTCAATACTGGCATGCATTGGGCATATGGCATTGATGGACCAGCACAAGGTCATCATTACGTTGATTTCAAGACCGGTAAAATGGTCAAATCCAAATCCGCTTACGAGCACCCACAACCACACGCCTGCTTTATTCAATCAGTCAGTGATGATTTGGTGAACGAAGGCGGTATTATGGATCTTTGGACCCGTGAAGCGCGCTTGTTTAAATATGGCTCAGGAACTGGATCTAACTTCTCTAGAATCCGCGGTCAAAGCGAGCCCCTCTCCGGTGGTGGCAAATCATCGG
>CALJEW010000096.1 GCA_938074585.1 uncultured Rhodospirillales bacterium
TTATTGGATGGATCACATGGACGGGGCTGTGGTGGTGATTGGCAATGCGCCGACTGCGTTGTTCAGGTTACTTGAATTATTATTGGACGGCGCACCTAAACCAGCTGTCATTTTAGGCTTTCCGGTTGGCTTTATTGGGGCTGCTGAATCCAAACAAGTGCTTGCTGATTTTGGCACTAAATTTGCTTACGACATTCCGTTCATAACGCTGCTTGGGCGGCGAGGCGGTAGTGCTATTGCATCAGCATCGGTCAACGCTTTGGCTGGGGGATTATCATGACGCCGTGGTTAACCGTAATCGGAATTACTGAAAAAGGCTTGGCTGGGTTATCGACTGAAACGCTCGCGTATATAGACGACGCTCAAGTATTAGTGGGCGGCAAACGACATTTAGAAAAAATATCCACCACCACAGCCATAGTCATTGATTGGCGCGATGGCTTGGACGCAGCTCACAATAAAATTTATGAACACACGGGCCAACGTGTTGTTGTTATAGCATCTGGTGACCCACTGCATTATGGCATTGGGGCCCGCTTGGTTGAGCGATTCGGCGTGGACGCAATTCATTTCATTCCGTCTCCTGGCGCTTTCAGTTTGGCAGCTGCGCGCATGGGGTGGTCGCTACCTGATGTCACCTGCTTAACCGTTCACGGACGACCTTTAGAAGCGGTGAATTTGCATTTGTATCCCAAGGCAAAACTGTTACTGCTCAGCTGGAACGGAGCAACACCAAAGGCATTGGTAGAGCTGTTAGCAGCCAAAGGATTTGGTGACAGTCGGGTTAGCGTTTTAGAACACATGGATGGCGATGACGAGAACCGTGTTGATGGATTAGCCCACAATTGGCCTCATGATCAGAATGCAAATTTAAATACAATTGCTGTTGAATGTATCGCTGGGCCAGAGGCTCAGTTTTGGTCCCGCGTACCGGGTTTGCCAGAAGCCGCCTATCAGCAAGACGGCCAAATAACAAAACGCGAAGTCCGCGCCGCAACGTTGGCTGCACTAACACCTTTACCCGGGCAAACACTTTGGGATGTGGGAGCTGGGTCCGGAGCTGTTGGCATTGAATGGATGCGTATGGACACGCACAATCACGCTATTGCCTTTGAGCATGACACAACAAAAATTGACATCATTGAACGCAACGCCAAAAATTTGGGTGTGCCTATGTTGAAAATTATCTCGGGCGATTTTTTAGATAATGTCCAAAATTTTGATCAATCCCCAGATGCCATTTTTATTGGTGGCGGGGTGTCGGACCCAAAGGTTTTAAATGCGTGTTGGGACAGATTAAGTACAAACGGGCGAATGGTTGCCAATGGTGTCACCGTTGAAGCACATCATGCATTGATGAATTTCAACTTAAAATACAGCGGCGAGTTGGTTCGTATTTCGGTTGCCCGATCTGGCAACGTTGGACGAATGACGGCACTGCGCCCGATGATGGATGTTTTACAATTGAAAGTAACAAAATAATGAACGGAACTCTATACGGAGTGGGCGTTGGCCCCGGCGACCCAGAACTGCTGACATTGAAAGCGGTTCGTTTGATCAATGAATGCCCGGTGATAGCCTACCCGGCACCCGATACCGGCGACAGCTTGGCCCGCGCCATCGCCGCCCCACATATTCCAAAAGGCCGCCATGAAATTGTTATTCGTACCCCCATGATTGCGGGTAACTTTCCGGCCAATGACGTTTATGATCATTACGCAGATAAAATTTCAGCGTGCTTAAAACAAGGAAAAAACGTTGCTGTTTTATGCGAAGGTGATCCTTTTTTATTTGGCTCGTTCATGTATGTTTACGAACGCCTATCAAATAAGTTTCCAGCCCAAGTGATCCCCGGCGTATCATCCATTGGCGCATGTGCTGCGGCGGCGGGCGCACCTTTGGTTTCACGCAATCAGGTCTTAAGCATCCTTCCCGCCCCCTTACCAGAGGCCGATTTAAAAGCCCGCATTATCGATGCTGATGCCATTGCCATTATGAAAGTTGGACGGCATTTGGATAAAGTACGGCGCGTTGTTGATGCGTTAGGGTTGACTGCAAGGGCGCAATACGTGGAACACGCCACTATGGACACTCAAAAAGTGTGTGCCTTATCTGAACTCGATTCACCGAAAGTCCCCTATTTTTCCATGATCCTTATTCGCAAGCCGGAGACCACGCCTTGACCAAAATTGAAATGCCCGTTTTTGTTGCCCTAACAGAAAAAGGTGCGAACCTTGCCCGATGTTTACAAAGGACTGTTCCTGGATCTGAGGTCCATGGACGGATGGGTCGCGTTACTGATTGTGATCAAACTTTTGACGGTGTGATTTCGCATTTAGAAAATTTATTTATGGAAGGCCACCCAGTCATTGGTATTTGCGCGGCTGGTATTTTGATCCGCGCACTGGGCAGCCATTTGGGTAGCAAACGAACAGACCCGGCGGTCATAAGCATTGCCGAAGATGGCTCGAGCGTTGTTCCATTATTAGGCGGGCACCGAGGAGCCAACCGCATGGCCCGTGAATTCGCAACAGAGCTGGGTGGTCATGCTGCGATCACCACAGCAGGAGACGTCAGTTTGGGCTTCGGCTTGGACGATCCACCACCGGGTTGGGCCATTACAGATGGCACTGATTACAAATTTTTTTCAGCATCCCTTTTGTCCGGTACATCCGTCAACCTTGTGACTGAGGTTGGCGATTGCGATTGGCTGATGGCGGGTAATTTGAGTTTAAGTGACACAGCAGATTTGACCATCCGCGTTACCGACCAACACACCTCATTATCCGATACTCAATTGGTTTTGCACCCCCCTGTATTGGCATTAGGCGTTGGTTGTGAACGCGGTTGTGATCTGGATGAAGTCTATGAATTGGTTAAAAAAACCATATCTGATGCAGGATTATCGAAGCAATCAATTGCTTGTGTTACATCGATTGATGTTAAGTCAGATGAAAAAGCTGTTTTAGCCTTGGCTGAAAAATTAGGCGTTCCAGCTCGGTTTTTCAGTGCGTCAGAATTAGAAGCCTTAACCCCCAGATTAAAAACCCCGTCCGACGTAGTTTTTGCCGAGGTCGGTTGCCATGGTGTTTCCGAAGGCGCTGCATTAGCAGCAGGCGGCGTTGATGCGGAACTGATTGTTCCGAAAATAAAATCAGCCCGCGTGACGTGTGCCATTGCCCGAAGCCCAAAAGATATTAATGTCAAAACCATTGGCCGCGCACGTGGAAAACTAACCATTGTTGGCATTGGACCGGGCGCATCCAATTGGCGCACTCCCGCCGTCACCAAAGCGTTGACCAAAGCGACAGACGTGGTTGGTTATGGATTATATTTAGATATTTTGGGCGGATTGATTGACGGTAAAGAGCGCCACCAATCTGAATTGGCACAAGAGGAAGACCGGGTTCGACGATCCTTAGAGCTGGCAGCAGGAGGCCGCGATGTGGCTTTGGTTTGTTCGGGTGATGCTGGTATTTATGCACTAGCTACTTTGGTTTTTGAATTACTTGACCGCGAAAAAGATACTGATTGGAACCGCATAGATATTTCAGTTGAACCTGGTGTGTCCGCCATTCAAGCCGCAGCTGCACGCATTGGAGCACCCATTGGACACGACTTCTGTCTGATCTCTTTATCCGACTTGTTAACGCCGTGGGAAGAGATCGAACGTCGCTTGAAAGCCGCTGCCGATGGAGACTTTGTTGTTGGGCTTTATAACCCCGTATCCAAACGCCGCCGCCACCAGCTCAAGATTGCGCGAGATACATTGTTGACTGGACGCCCACCTGAGACGCCAGTCATCATTGCCCGCAATTTAGGCCGCCCATCTGAAAATGTTTCGGTTATTACGTTGGGTGAATTAAACCCTGGCCATGCCGACATGTTGACCTTAGTGCTGATTGGAAATTGCCAAACACAACATTTTACGGCTGGCGGAAATTCATGGATCTATACGCCGCGCGGGTATGCAAAAAAGATGAAGGATTTAAACACATGACTGTCCATTTTATTGGGGCCGGACCGGGCTCTTCTGATTTAATTACGGTGCGTGGATTAAATCAGATTCAAGCGGCCACCGTTGTTTTGTACGCAGGGTCTTTAGTCCCAGATGCGATCATTGCAGAAGCTTCCACCGATGCGTTTGTTTTAGATACGGCACCATTGAACTTGGATGAAATCATCCAGCACATTGTAGATGCCCATGCAAAAGGTTTGGACGTTGCACGTGTGCATTCAGGTGATCCGTCGATTTATGGAGCGGTAGCTGAACAAATGCGCCGGCTTGACGAATTGGGTATTGCATATGATGTAACACCCGGTGTTTCCGCTTATGCGGCGGCGGCTGCAGAATTAAAAACAGAATTAACTTTGGCTGGTGTTAGCCAAACGGTTATTGTAACCCGTACATCCGTTCGCAGTTCCGCCATGCCTGAAGGCGAAGACTTAGCCAAACTAGGCGCGTCTGGCGCAACACTTGCGATCCATTTATCGATTAATAACTTAGCCAAAGTCGTGCGCGATTTAACGCCGCATTATGGTGCCTATGGGCCTGTGGTTATTGCTTATCGCGTTGGCTGGCCGGATCAACAATTTATCCATGGCACATTATCGAGCATTCGTGAAAAGGTAAAAAAAACAGATATTACAAGAACCGCTTTGATTTTGGTGGGTCATGTTTTGGACCCTGAAAAATTTGATGATAGCCGCTTATATGCTGCAGATCATCACCACGTTTTAAGGCCTAAAAAAACTATCCCGACTTAAGGCTCCTACCTTAAATGTTTTCTGCCAACCACTGTAAACAATCATCAACGGAACTGGTCCATAATCCTGGCAATTTTGCCGGGCTGCGCAACAAAACAATTGGGATTTCAGCTTCTAAGGCTGCTGTAATTTTGGGCAGCGTTGCGGCCCCACCGGAATTTTTGCTAACCAAAACGTCGATCATATGTGTTTTCAAAAGAGCCTGTTCTGCATCCAAATAGAACGGAGGACGGCCAGTTATAATTTGATGACTGGCAAGATTAAGTGCTGTTTCAGGCATATCGATCATTCGAACCAAAAACCAAATATCGCTTAGGTTTGAGAATGCATCTAAGCCCCGCTGACCGGTTGTTATAAATACACGCTTGGCAGAGCTTGAAATCTCTTCCGCCGCCGCTTCCATATTCGCAACCTCAATCCAACGCCCACCCGCGGGTAAATTCCATGGATCACGCCCAAGAGTTATGCGTTTGACTTTACTTGTTGTGCACGCAACATAAGCGTTGTCGGAGATGGTTTCAGCGAACGGATGGGTCGCATCAATAAGAATTTGAATTTGTTCATGGCCCATAAATTCAGCCAACCCGGCAATCCCCCCAAAGCCGCCGGAGACCATACGGCCGGGGATCGCAATGGGGTCTTGTGTGACGCCTGCTTGCGAAGAAATAAATTCGGCCGTACTATTAAACATAGGAATTGCTTGCCGTGCTAATTCACGCGCTTTTCCAGTCCCTCCTAAAATCAGAACTTTGGTTTTAGCCATCATGCCGTCCCACCAGTTGACCTTGGCGGTCATAAATCATAACATCAACTGTTGTGCCACCGGATAAAGTTGCCATTGCCACCTCGCGAACTCCACGCGCTATAATATTGGCAATTGGGATTTCAGCTTCTGTGCATAGGGTTAAGACTTCCATACCCGTATTGGCGGCTCTGATTTTATTGCATAACAGACCATCCGCGCCCGCTGTTTTGGCCCGACTGGCCAAATCGCTTAAATCCAAGGCAGAGCGCGATGAGTGCAAATCCAAATGACCTTGCGCAAGTTTCGATAATTTACCAAATCCACCAGCTATGGTTAAGCGCTCAATCGGTTGTTTACGTAAATATTTAAGCAAGCCCCCAGCAAAGTCTCCCATGTCGATCAAAGCTTGATCAGATAACTGATAATGCTTGGCAATGGCGACTTCAGACGTTGAGCCAGTAGCAGCTGCTATGTGGCCAATGCCTTGCTCCTTTGCCACATCAACTCCCCGGTGGATCGAATGGATCCACGACGAACACGAATAAGGAATAACGATCCCCGTTGTTCCTAACACAGACAACCCACCCTTAATGCCCAGCCGCCCGTTCATGGTTTTAAGGGCTAATTGTTCGCCACCCGGTATGGAAATTGTAACATCCACATTCCCAGAAACGCCTAATTCCATGCAAATATCTTGGATTGCCGCCACAATCATGCTGCGGGGAGAGGGATTAATTGCTGGTTCGCCAACAGCTAACGGTAACCCAGGTAAGGTAACCGTTCCAACCCCGTTTCCTGCAAAAAATCGAACCCCTGTTGCGTCCTCAGACAAGCGCACTTCAGCAACAATTTCGGCTTCATGGGTGACATCCGGATCATCGCCAGCATCTTTGATAACACTGGCAATGGCCGAGCTTCTTGTTAATTTCTGTTGAACCAGCTCGAAGTTGGGAGTTTGGCCTTTGGGCAAAGTGATTTGCACCGTTGGCTCAAATGCACCCGTATGCAGTGCCCGAAACGCTGCCTGCGTGGCCGCAGTCGCACATGCCCCCGTGGTCCAGCCAAATCGAAGCTCTTTATCTGGTTTTCGTAATGTCATAAATCCATTTAACGCTGTTTGACGGTCTATCACCAGCAACTAGATTATAACGAATATTTGATCCATAGACTTG
The DNA here is from genome assembly GCA_938074585.1 of uncultured Rhodospirillales bacterium. GTDB lineage: Bacteria > Pseudomonadota > Alphaproteobacteria > Rhodospirillales > Casp-alpha2 > JABMNT01. Next base: position 6,685 of record CALJEW010000096.1, read on the forward strand.
ATGAATTCAGTATAGAGGGGCATAGTATAGCATGATCACTTTCCCAAGGGAACGCCCATGTCTGACGAAACACCAATAATTGAACCTAAGTACAAACCAACAACAGAAACTACAGAAAAACCAGGATCTGATGCAGCTGCAGGAAAGGCGCCTGAAACGGCTAAGAAAGGCTCTACCGGTCCTACTCTTATGGGACCCTTATTAGCGGTTCTAGCAATCATAATTTCCGTTGGATTGATGTTTGCTGCGCGTTCATACAAAACCGCCAACCCCCCTGTCGCGACAGAGGCAGGCCAACAACCTACAAAAGCCGCAAAAAAATCGACGACGGCTTCAACGGTTCAAATTGGCGGTCCGTTCACGCTTGTTGATCATAATAGAAAAGCCATTACTGATAAAACATACGCAGGCAAACATATGTTGATCTTTTTTGGTTACACCTTTTGCCCCGATGTCTGCCCAACCGCTTTAACAACCATATCCAACACGCTGGATATAATCGGTGATTCGGCAGATAATGTGGTCCCGCTGTTTATTTCCGTTGACCCCAGCCGCGATACCCCCGAGCATTTAAAAGAATATGTTGGATACTTTCACACTAAAATGGTCGCATTAACCGGAACTGAAGAGCAAATTAAGGCTGTTACAAAAGTTTTCCGTGTATATGCCGCAAAAGCCAAAACCGATAACGAAGACCCTGAAGACTATTTAATGGATCATAGTTCAATCACTTATTTAATGGGCCCCGACGGGAAATTTCTAGAACATTTCAGCCACGGCATGGAACCAGAAAAAATCGCCGAGCGCTTGCTTAAGTACCTGTGAGTGATAATCCTGCACCGGGGTTAATTATTGCGGCTCCAGCGTCGGGAAGTGGTAAAACACTTTTCACTCAAGCACTTTTGCGTCACCTCAAAACGACCAATATTGCCGTCGCTTCTGCCAAATCAGGGCCGGACTATATTGACCCGCACTTCCACACCCTAGCCAGTGGGCGCAACTGCATCAATTTAGACAGCTGGGCCATGAGAGCCAGACACCTAACACATTTAATCGACCAATTATCTATTGGAACGGATCTCATTATATGCGAAGGCGTTATGGGATTATTTGATGGAGCTGGCATTGATGATGAAAACGCAGATGGCTCAACCGCGTCCTTAGCCCGCAAAACCGGGTGGCCTGTTTTATTGGTTGTAGATGCTGCCAAACAAGCCCAATCCGTAGCGGCGCTTGTACGTGGATTTGTTAGCCATGCCCCAGATGTTGAAGTGGCCGGTGTTATTTTCAACCGGGTTGGCAGCCCCGCCCATGAAGCACTTTTGCGTAAATCCATGCAAAATCATTTACCCGATGTTCGCGTGCTTGGGGCCTTACCCAGAAGCCCAGATCTGGTTTTACCTGAACGACATTTAGGATTGGTACAAGCCCAAGAACACAAAAGTCACGATGTCTTTCTAGAAATCGCGGCAAAATGGGTTGTAAAGCATATCGATATTGCTAAATTGGTCTCCCTTGCCCGACCCGCAAAACCGCAACCAATGCCCGCCATCGACATCACTCTTGCACCATTGGGCTCACGGATTGCTGTAGCAAACGATGTGGCCTTTTCTTTTTCGTACCCCACAATTTTACAGGGCTGGCGCAATCAAGGGGCTGAAATTACTCTGTTTTCACCCCTTTTAGGCGATCATCCAGACGAAACATGTGATGCCATTTATTTACCCGGCGGATACCCTGAACTTCACGCGGGGAACTTATCAACAAACGGGTTTTTGGATGGGTTAAAGAGTGCCGTCAAGCGTGATGCTTGTATTTATGGGGAATGCGGTGGGTTTATGGTACTTGGCCAAGGTTTGGTTGATGCAGATGGCGCACGCCATGAAATGGCTGGGCTTCTTGCGGTCGAGACCAGTTTTGCCACCAGAAAATTGCATTTGGGCTACCGCCTGACAACACTAACCACAGACACCCCCATCGGTAAAAAAGGCCAGCGCTTCAAGGGGCATGAGTTTCATTACGCCTCAATTATCAACGAACCCCAAGGGGAACCCTTATTTAAGGCAACAACGACACAAGGTGATGCCTTGGATGAT
>CALJEW010000097.1 GCA_938074585.1 uncultured Rhodospirillales bacterium
CATTAAAGCATCAGGATTGGTTTGTGATAAAATCAGGGCAGCAGCTGCTATAGCCGGGGCTGTATTTCGGGGCGCTGGTTCAAGAATGATAGATCCTAATTGAATTTTTGCAGCCCGAAACTCTTCGGCAACCAAAAACCGATGATCTTCGTTACACAAAACCATTGGAGCGGTAAACCGGGCATCATTGAGCCGAGCAATGGTTTCAGCAAACATCGTTTTGTCCGATGCAACGCTATGAAATTGCTTTGGCTTTAGATGCCGAGACACCGGCCAAAGGCGCGATCCGGCCCCGCCAGATAAAATAACCGGATGAATAAGGGGCATTTTAATCAAAGGTTTTAGCCTTGTTTATTGAATGCCAGTGTAGGTCGTGTCGGACCAATCTAAAAAGCGTTCCAAGCCTTCATCAATTCCAACGGTTGGATTAAAACCTAGCTGGACACGGGCTTTACGAATATCTGGTGCGCGGCGGTTTGGCTCGTCTGCTGGATAGCTATCTGGGTATTCAACAACGTCATACTCAACTTTTTGAGCAGAGACTTTTTCAATCGTTTGTACCAACTCAACCATAGAAATCTCAGGGTCCGGATTGCCAATATTGTAAGCTTCACCCGCAACGCCTTTGATGATAACCGATAAAAACCCAATAATGGCGTCAGTAATATAACAGAATGTCCGCGTTTGATTGCCAGTGCCATAGACATGCAACGGCAGGCCACCTTTGATCCGGCTGGCGAAGTTGGGCAACACCCGATAATCGGTTTCTTGCATTCCGGGGCCAAAAACGTTGAAGGGGCGAATGGTGTTGGTGTGGGTTCCATGGGTGTTGTGGAAAATATAGCACAGAGTTTCGCCGACCCGCTTGCTTTCATCGTAGCAAGCGCGGGGGCCTTGGCACGACACATTACCCCGATAGCTTTCAGCCATGGGCACGTGTTTGGGGTCCGGGTCGCCATAAATTTCACTGGACGAGAAGAACGTGAACCGGGCATCTTGGGCTTCAGCCAGTTCGAGCATTTTGCGGGTGCCCGTAATGGCGACTTCCAAAGTTTCTAACGGGTACGCGCGGTAATAATAAGGCGATGCAATGCCAGCGGCATGAATAATATAATCTAAATCACCCTCCCATTCAAAATCTTTGGTCACGTCGTGATTAACAAAGGTGACGTTTGGTAAATCAGGAATAATAGCCCCTTCTTTACCGGCTGTAATCATATTATCAAGAGCAATCAGTTTGACCGGGTCTTTTAAAAGACCATGATTAAGGGCCCCAAAAACTTCCATGAAGTAACGCCCTAAAAAGCCCCGACCACCGGTTAATAAAACCGTTTTACCCGCAAATTTTTGCGCATCATCGCCCATGCGTTCAACAATTTCAGCGATATCGGATTTTAGTAAGAATTCGGTCATTTAGGGTCTCTTTTCTAAGGTTTTAGCGTTATATAGTGTATATGCGTTTGGACAGCGTCATTCAATCAGTAACGATCGTTTTAAGGGAAGAGCGTTACCTTAGGCAATGGAACAATGAATTGCCCGCCTTGCTCCAGATATCGGGCATGGTTTTTCATAATTGGCTCAGCAAAGTTCCAAGCTAGAATAACCACCGCATCCGGCTTTTTATCATAAATCGCTTGAGAGGGAAGCACAGGGATGTGTAATCCTGGCGCATATAGGTTTTGCTTCAAGGGGCTATCGTCGACGATAAAATCGATGATGTCAGGCCCAATTCCAAAGTGATGCATCAAGGTTGTTGCTTTGGCAGGAGCCCCAAATCCGGCGATGATTTTGTCCTCGCTTTTTAAGGATTTGAGCAGGCCGGTTAATTCAGCCTTGATTTCATCAATGTGGCGGCCGAACGCTTCAAAGGTTTTTGCCTGATCGAGGCCAAGGCTAGCTTCAAGCGCGATCATTTTATCGACAGAAGGCTGCGTAGAGTGCGGGCCCGATTTTAACTGTGCTACACCCCTTAAGCTGCCGCCGTGGGTATCAATCCGCTCGGCACTAATCAGTTCCATCCCGTTGTCGGTAAAAAATTGCTGTAACGGTTTGACCGAATGATAGGCCACATGTTCGTGATAAATGGTATCAAACAAAGTTTTTTCGAAGACATCAACCAGATAGGACACTTCAAAAACAAAGACGCCTTCGGGCGCTAACAAATCCCAAATGCCCTGAACAATCCCGACCAAATCATCTGCATGGGCAAACACGTTGTTTGCAGTAATCACATGCGCAGAGCCGCGTGCGGCCTTTATTTTTGCACTTAATTCGGGCGTGAAAAAGTCACACCACGTCTCGATCCCGCGCTTCGTTGCGTCTTGAGAGATACCCTTCGCAGGATCGATACCCAAAACCGTTTGCCCGGCTTTTTGGAAAAAGCTCAGCAAAGTCCCATCGTTTGATCCGATGTCGACAACAAGCGTCCCTTTGGGGGGCTGGTAAGTGTTTAGGACATCATTGGCGTAGTCTTCAAAATGCTTAACAAATACCGGCGATGTTCCAGAAACATAAACGTAATTCTCGAACAAGAGTTGTGGGTCAACAACGTCCAATAATTGAACATGACCACACGTGCCGCAGAAAAAGACATCGAGCGGGAAGACGGCTTGCTCCGTTCCTACCAACTCTTTAGGCACGAACGCATTGGCGGGCGGCGTTGGCTCAAGGCTTAACACTTCTTGCAGATCACTGCCTGCGCACAGTCGGCAGGTTGAACGACGATGGCATGTTTCAGTCATTACTCTTTCTCGGTGGTTGGATCGCCCGGAACCCAGGATGTCAGGCCTTCGGTCGCCATCATATCAACGCGGACCACATCTTGTTCATACGATTCCTGATCGCGGGGATTGCGCGATAACGTTAAAAATACGGTGTCTTTTGGGAACGTCATGCCGTGGTCAATCATCGGTGGGGTAAATACCATCTCGCCTTGTTTGACGTTCATGAGATCAGGGGTCGCGGTGCTGCCGGTTGGGCGGTGG
>CALJEW010000098.1 GCA_938074585.1 uncultured Rhodospirillales bacterium
CTTTAACAACCTCGCCCGATTGAAGGGTTAAATCGGCCCAGATCGCATTATAGACACCTGTGTTCATTTCACGGTTCCATATGACTGGCCATTCGGCATCTTCGTTTTCAGGTAAAAGCCGGTATGCAAGCCCCGTACAGGCCCCATCGCCTTTTTCCAAACAAAGCCCTAAGCCCGGACGTTCCATGGTTCCACGCGACACCGTTGCCCAAATGTGGAATTTGCGTTCCCAGCCCTCAAACAGAGCATCTTCACAGCGATCATAATCAAAGCACGGGTTCCACATTAAGGACCCAAAGGCGAAGATCCATAAGGGCCCATCAGGGCGGTTGTTCAACACTGTTTGAAGTCGTGAATCCCGTTCGTCTTCCGTTAAACGACTAAACTTTTCAGTTGGCCATGGAATATTTGAGTTTTGATCATCCATATCAGATTAGTAGGTCTGTTCTTTTGTTTTACGAAACCTGATATCGGGCCAATCTTCTTCGGCTTTATTCAAATGCCACGCATTTCGGGCCATAAATACCGGGGCCGCGTCGTGATCATGAGCAATCGAGGCTTGCGATGCGTCTAAAAACCTTTTTAACAATAAATGATCTTCGTTTTCAACCCAACGCGCCGTATACAGTTCCGTTGGCTCAAAACGCACAGGAATGTCGTATTCACTGCGGATACGGTCAGCCAAAATTTCAAATTGCAGCACACCAACCACTCCAACAACCCAATCAGAACTCATGATCGGTTTAAACACCCGTGCAGCGCCTTCTTCCGCCAATTGTTGCAATGCCTTACCCAAATGCTTTGCGCGCATGGGGTCGTCTGGGCGGACCTTCTGCAGCATTTCAGGGGCGAAGCTTGGGATGCCCGTAAAGCGAATGTCTTCACCTTCGGTCAACGCATCACCAATGCGCAAGTTACCATGGTTCGGAATACCAATAATATCACCCGCATAGGCTTCTTCGGCTAGTTCACGGTCTTGGGCCAGAAACAGCACAGGATTATGAATATTTAAGGTTTTTCCAGACCGTGAATGAAGCATTTTCATACCCCTCTTAAAACGACCAGAGCATATTTTTACAAAGGCAATACGGTCCCGGTGTTTAGGGTCCATGTTGGCTTGAATTTTAAAGACAAAAGCGCTCACTTTAGGTTCAGCCGGATCAATATCGCGGGCCAATGAGGGCTGAGGCCTTGGTGATGGAGCTTCTTTGCCTAATTCATTGAGCAATTCCCGAACACCAAAGTTATTAATCGCACTGCCAAAAAATACGGGAGTTAGGTTGCCTTCACGATAGGCTTCCAAATCAAACGGTGGACATAACCCACGAACCATTTCAACGTCTTCACGTAACTTTGCAACAGCGTAAACTGGCAAAAGTTCATCCAACCTTGGATCATCCAAACCTTCGCAGACTTCACCTGCGTCCGGAATCTCACCTTTTGATTTGGCAATCAGCACCAAGCGGTCATTTAATAAATCATAGCAGCCCAAAAAATCTCGGCCCATACCAATGGGCCAGCTGGCTGGCGTTACATCAAGCTGCAACGTTTGTTCAATTTCATCTAACAAATCGAACGGATCGCGTGCTTCACGGTCCATTTTATTAATGAACGTAAAAATCGGCAAATTACGCATACGACAGACTTCAAACAGCTTTAGGGTCTGTTTTTCGATACCGCGCGATGCGTCAATCACCATAATCGCAGAATCAACAGCGGTTAAGGTCCGGTACGTATCTTCACTAAAATCTTCGTGTCCCGGCGTATCCAACAAATTAAAATGATTACCGTCGTAATCATATGTCATTACAGATGACGCGACTGAAATCCCACGTTCGCGCTCGACCTTCATCCAATCAGAAGTGGCCCGGCGCTGCGCACCACGGGCTTTAACAGCCCCCGCTTGCTGAATGGCTCCACCAAATAGCAATAATTTTTCAGTTAAAGTCGTTTTACCTGCATCCGGGTGTGAAATAATGGCGAAAGTGCGGCGCCGTTGGATTTCTGTAGTCAGTGAAGTCAATGAATTATCCGAACTATGTAAGGTGAAATGCGATGAAAACCTTATGTGCCGGAATTTAGTCGCAAAATCCAAAATTTCCAGTTTTAATCCAACAACCATAATCCTTGCTATCTAAGTTGACAAATAATTAGCATAAAAATTTACGCTTTCTAAAGGAAACAACTTATAATGAATACCTCCCACACAACACGGAATTCATCAGATTGGCGCGAAGACGATCGTCGGGATATAGAGAGGCGTGGTGAACAGAACCTGAGTTAATAAACATCACTCCATCTGTCGAATATCGCGCAATTTACGAAAGATGTGACTAATTACGCCGTGAAGGCCCTCGCTGCGATTAACATATATAATTTAAGTCATTATCCGTGTCGATGTTTCCACCAAAAGCTTCTGTTAATTGAAAACACCAAAACGTAGTGTTTGATATTATGAGCTTCAACGATCTTTTTAACCTGATTGCTGAGTACGTACACTTTTTTCTTTTAGGACTTTTTATCTTTTAACATCAGAACCAATATGGTGTCGCCAACTTTCAAATTTAAGTCCTTAATCGCAACCACCCACAGCTCTTCATCCATGAACCCAGCTAATTTAAGTAGCACCTAAAAAGCTATTGCCCAAACTTTAGATGGCGAACCGGCTGTTATCGATCTTTATTTAAAGGCCAATGGCGAGCCGACAATCAGGTTTGTTCTTACCGTATACACTCAGGCACATCAGTACCGTCAGATCCCAAAATATCATAGTCACGTTAGACCTATCGCTGGGGAACGCTTCGGCCAATTACGTTTCTATGATTACTGTTAATTGAATAACCATCTCACCAGAAACTTATGCACCATCAGTTGATGTTAATTCTGGTGGGGTGTCTCCTGTGTAGTAATCTTCGATAACAAATTGGCTGCCAGAAGCCCCAGTCGTGATAAAATCGTCACCACTTGCTTCAAATTCAGCAGTTGTTAGAGAAATACTATCAGGGAGGGGGACTGCATCTGCATCGGCCAACACTTAAGGTAAGGATTTAGTCTACTTCGGC
>CALJEW010000099.1 GCA_938074585.1 uncultured Rhodospirillales bacterium
GGACTTTTCGAAGTTCCTTACCAATCAAAACAATACCGATAAATACGATAAAGCCATAAAAACCATAAAACCCAAACCAGTGTTCAACGGCGAAGTGGGCATGCTTTTCATAGAAAAATTCAGCGATCAACAAACCCGCACAAATGATGACAACACCAATGATCAGTTTTCTGATGTTGTTCGGTTTATCTAGCCAGTATTCTTTGTCGTCGCTCATCCGTTTGTACCTTCAAGTATGGGAAGCAAGAAAGTTTGAATTCGATCTGCATAAAAGAACAGAACGAAACAACCCATAGCCGTGAACGCCAAGGCGCCAACGCAAGCAATAGGTGCTTCTCTTAAGTTACCTATTTTCCATTGATTAGCCCCACCCGCATCACTGGGATGGTGCGTCGCTACTGCAACGTGCCCATGATCGTCTTGGTCATTGTGGTCATCGTGGGTTTCAGGGTCAGGATCGTTGTAAAAAGCGCGCACAACAATTGGTATTAAATAAGCAACATTCAACAACGACGAAATCATCAACACAGCAACGAAAATCACTTGTCCCGTATCTGCAGCCGCCAAGGCCAAATACCATTTACTCCACACCCCACCAAACGGCGGAAGGCCAATAATCGATAAGCTGGCGATCAAGAAGCAAATGAAGGTAATTGGCATTTTGCGGCCAAGGCCATTCATTTGGCTTATTTCTGTTTTGTGGCAGGCGACCATAATCGCGCCGGCACAGAAAAACAGGGTGATTTTGCCAAAGGCGTGCATAACAATGTGCATGGCGCCGCCCAGAATCCCAAGGCTGCTGGCCATCATCGCGCCCAAAATAATATACGACAATTGGCTGATTGTTGAATACGCAAGCCGCGCCTTTAAATTGTCTTTTTTCATGGCAACAAGAGATGCCAGCAAAATGGTCGTGGCGGCCATGTAGGCGATCCACAACCCGGCGTCGGTGGCTTGCAGCAAATCAATGCCGAAAATATAGACTGTCACCTTCAAAACCGTAAACACACCCGCTTTAACAACCGCAACCGCGTGTAACAATGCGCTAACTGGGGTCGGGGCGACCATGGCGGCGGGCAACCATCGGTGAAAGGGCATCAAAGCCGCTTTACCAATACCAAATATATAGAGCGCCAAAAGGACCGAGACCATTACGGGAGCGACTTTGCCCTCTAAAATTCCACCCGGTGTGAAGTCTAACGTTCCGGTTAAGGTGTAGGTCCAGATGATGGCAACCAATTGCAAAGCAATCGATGTGCCGATGAGTATCCCTAAATAGATACGCCCGGCGCGTTTGGCTTCGGGGGTGCCGGAATGGGTAACTAGGGGGAAGGTCGAGATGGTTAAAATTTCATAGAATACAAATAGCGTCAGCATATTGCCGGCAAAGGCTATACCTAAAGCGCTTGAAATAGCGACGGCAAAACAGATGTAGAACCGCGTTTGATTCTGCTCGTGGTGACCGCGCATGTAGCCAACGGTGTAGACGGTGGTGATAATCCACAGGAAGCTGGCAATCCCAGCGAACACCATGCCCAAAGGCTCAACAACAAACGAGATGCTTAGACCGGGCAGCATTTCCCCAAAGACCCAAGACGGACGCTCGCCAGCCGATACATTATCGAAAAGAGATGCGACTAAAATAAATACAATTGCCGCCGTAATCAGCGTTACGGTTTCGCGTAAATTCGGTGATTTTCCAGTAATCCAAATGCCAAAAGCGCCTAAAAGTGGCAGGCCAATGGACCAAGGAATGATTTGTTCTGGCGTCATTTTAATCCGCCGATCAGCGATTCAGCAGCGCGCCCGGCAATATCCATGGTTGTTGTGCCATCTATACCGAAATAATAAGCCGCACCGATCAATGTAAGCATAGGGATCATCATCATTAAGGGCGCTTCCTTGACGGCTACGCGTCCTGCTGGGGCGGCTTGGAAGTAAACGACCTCAACCACGCGCCAGATGTATACGACTGCCATCAACGAGCTGATAACAATCAAAACAGCAATGGGCCACCAGCCTTTTTCAAGGGCCGCTTGAAGCAAGGCCCATTTGGAAACGAAGCCAACAGTTAGCGGAACCCCAATAAGGCTAAGGCCGCCTAATACAAAGGCCCCCATGGTTAAAGGCATTTGTTTACCAAGACCTGCCATATCGCCCAATTTAGCAGAGCCAATACGGTAAACAACACAGCCCATAACCATAAACAATCCACCTTTCATCATGGCGTGATTGAACAAATGAACCAGACCAGCTGAAACGCCTAGTACGCTGTTCATACTCAGGCCCAAAATCATATAGCCAATTTGCGCTAGGGATGAATAAGCCAGCATACGTTTGATATTGGTTTGATAAATTGCCACGGCTGAGCCACCGAACATGGCAACAATCGCCATCGCTATCAAAACATCACTAATTTGGACGGCTTCCAAAATATCTACACCGCCAAAAATCGTGAAAATAACCCGGACCAAGGCATAGACTGCAACTTTGGTTGCCGTAGCCGCCAAAAACACAGTGACGACAGAAGGTGCGAAGGCATAAGCGTTTGGCAACCACATGTGAAGCGGGAATAACGCAAGTTTGACGCACAAGCCAACCGTCATGAAAGCAAGCGCCGCTTGAACCGTACGGCTGTCGGCAACATCTGGAATAAGCTTCCCTAAATCGGCAATGTTTAAGCTACCGGTTTGCATATACAGCAAGCCAACTCCAGTGATGTAAAATGTTGCACCCAACGTTCCCATAATTAGATATCTGTAGGCCGCGGTTAAGCCGCGTCGGTCTTTGCCCATACTGATCAACACGTAAGTTGAAAGGGCTGAAATTTCTAGGAAGACAAACAGGTTGAACGCATCGCCGGTTACAGTAATGCCCAGTAACCCAGTTTCGCAAAGCAATAACATGGCGTAGAAAATATAAAGCCGGTCGTTATCAATCTCTTTTTCAGCGCTCAATTTAGCGTACGGTGTAACTACGGCACCAACGCTGGTGACAATAACCAAAACCCAGGCGTTGAGCATATCAACGCGGTACTCGATTCCCCAAGGGGCTGCCCATCCGCCAAGCTCGTAAATAATTTCGCCAGTCACCATTACTTGCTGCATCAGGGTGATTGAAATAGCTAAACAGATCCAGCTGATAACCGTTGCTAGCGCCCAAGTAACATTGGCGTTGCGAATAAAGACACAGAAAGGTGCTGCTATAAGCGGTATAATGATTTGCAGGATAATAAGATGATCAGTAATCATACGTCACTCTCCTGCTCGAGTATGTCGTCATCTTCAATGGTGCCGTATTCCTCGTTAATACGAACTACCAACGCCAATCCTAAAGATGTGGTTGCTACGCCAACCACAATCGCTGTCAGGATTAAAACGTGTGGGAGGGGATTCGAGAAAACTTCTATGCCATCAGCCAAAATGGGGGCGGTACCGCCGTTGACTTTGCCCATAGTGATATACAGCAAAAAAACAGAGACTTGAAAAACGTTCAAGCCAACGATTTTTTTAACAAAATTGCCTTGAGCAATAACTATATAAAACCCCATCATCATCATAACAACGACGATCCAGTAAATCAGTTGTCCTGGAAATTCCATCATTTACGTCCCCGACCGGCAAAGGCAATAAAGATCGTAATCATGGCGCAACACACCGTAACCCCGACGCCCAATTCAACCAATAAAATACCTAAGTGTTGGCCGTGGATCGGATCGTGCGCTAAGGCGTTATAGTTCAAAAAATTTTCACCTAAAAACAAAGTGGCAACGCCAACCCCTGCATAAATAAAAACACCAACAGCCAGTCCACAACGGGTGATCCATGCAGGCACCGCTTGGCGGGTTTTGTCGACACCAAAAATTAGGGCGTATAAAATAAAGGCAGCAGCAAAAATTACGCCAGCTTGAAATCCGCCGCCAGGGCCAAAATCACCATGCCATTGAACATAAAGGCCAAACAGCAGAATAAACGGAATCAGAAACTTAGAAACAACGCGAAGGACAACCTTGTGTTGCATGATGCGCATTTCAGCTCTTTTCATGTTTTGGCCTCCTGCTCAACATTTTCTTTTTTACGCCTACGCCGGCCGCGTCCAATAATCGCCAAAACGCCCATGGCTGCCGTAAAAATAACAAACGTCTCACCTAACGTATCGTAACTCCGGTAGCTGGCTAAAACGGATGTAACAACATTCGGTAGGCCAATTTCTTGTGCTGATTGGTTCAAATATCTGGGTGCGACATGCTGATGAATGGGGGCCTTGGCATCGCCATAATTGGGCATGTCCAAAGTTCCATAAATAAGCATTGCTCCAGTTATGATGGATAAAATTGCAGCTGGAACAGCTCGGTTTTTGTATGTGGACTTTTCATCGTTAGTAGTCAACGCCAATGTTCCCAACATCAAGACCGTAGATACCCCAGCCCCCACAGCCGCTTCGGTGAAGGCAACATCAACCGCGTCCATTAGAATATATATGGCAGCAGCCAATAGACTGAACAAGCCGGTTAAAATTACGACTGAAAATAAGTTGCGAATGCGAATAATGGCAAAAGCTGTTACCAGCATAAAGCCCAGCAGAATGATTACAATTAAGTCTTCGATGGTCCGGCCTCCTTTTTTGATGAGCCGCCATCGTCTTGAACTTCAGCAACCAAGCCGCCATTAATCGCGGCACGGGCAAGGGCGTAGCTTGAGGTCGGGCTGGTGAAAAATACAAAGACCAGAATCAAAAGTAATTTACCAGTTGTCAGAGTAAACCCCGCTTGAAACATCAGCCCTGTTAAAATTAATCCAATACCCATCGTATCGATTAAGCTTGCACCATGCATTCGGGCAAACATATCGGGCAAACGGATCAGGCCCAATCCACCAATTAAGCAGAATATACCACCACCAATAATTAAAGCCCAGCTTGCGATATTTAAAATCATATCCATCAGATGTCTCCTGGCTCATTATGGTCCGTTGGGTGCCCCATGTGTGCATACGTAACGAATTTTGCCACTGCAATGGTGCCAATAAAATTGATCAAGGCATAAACCAAGGCTAAATCTAAAAACTCAGGTCTACCGGTCATAAACCCGTGAATAGAAATTAAGACAACGGTTAACGTTCCAAACGAGTTAATTGCTAAAATTCGGTCATAAACGCTCGGCCCTTTTAAGGATCGAAACAGGGCCATTGCCATGGTCACAAGCACCGCAACTGCACCGGCAATAAACATCATGTTACTTTCTCCGGTTTGGGGAGGGTGTTTTCGGAGGGATCTTTTAAGGTGGGTTGCTGTGTAATCATCGGGCCGCCTTTATCCAATTCAAGCGCTGTGACCTTTTGATCCATTTTACCACTCAATAATCCATCATAGGACCCCTCAGTTAGTGAGTGGATTAAAAAATCTTGTCCTTCAACGTCCAAAGTTACCGTGCCTGGTGTAAGCGTGATCGAATTGGCGTAGGTTACCAAGCCGACTTCTGAAACTTGAGACGCTTTGATATGCATGAGGCGAGGGCGGACGGAAGAATTATTTTTTAAAATTGCTTTCGCAACATCCATGTTAGCTAATACGATTTCCCATACCAACCAGGGAAAATAGGTCAAACAGCCGATGGCTAAATGGATGGGGTGCGTTTCATGGTCAATGGCATCCATGCGATGGGAAATCCATATGATGAATAAAATGGAACCCGCGCCAAGGCACAAAATAAGTACAAGCGTAAAGCCAGATAATACCCACCAAATACCACTTAATATAATTGCTAAGCTGAATGCGTGAAGCAAGCGCCAACCCCCATTTAAAAATTATTCATCGCATTTATTTATATATTTTATTTATTAAATAATGCGTATTGTAAATACGAATATTTGAATAAGATTAATATGACATTATGAATAATTTTGGAAAAGTAAATTCTTTGTTAATTCATTATATATTATTTAGTTAAATTTTTGATTGTAAATGAAAAATAATGGACATGAACGAATGAATAAACATCCTTTTATCTCATTTTATTCGTTCTTAATCATTGGTTTGATTGGAATAGGAGAAGCTCAAACATCCGAATCATTTCGTTTATCTAGTTTAGACATTCGTTCAGGGGATCGGGTCCATTCTTTTACAATTGAAATTGCGGAAACAACAAGCCAACGGTCTCAGGGTCTTCAATACCGTAAAGTCATGGCTTCAGATCATGGCATGTTGTTTGATTTTAAAAAATCTGTTCCCGTAACCATGTGGATGAAAAACACATCCATTTCGCTCGATATTTTATTTATTAGTAAACAAGGGATCATCGTAAATATTGCTCGGAATACAAAACCATATTCACTTGACTACATTAATGCCGCTGGGCGTGTAAAAGGTGCTTTAGAGTTATTGGCTGGAACAACGAATCGACTAAATATTAAAGCCGGAGATACGATTATTCACCCATTATTTTGAGATAATATTAAGTGTCTGAGATATTTTTAGAGTGTTTGTTTCTAGATGTAGTTCTTCATAATTATGCTTTTCAATTGTGTGACTGATAATAGTAACAATGTTTGTAATGGTATCAACGTCATTTGAAATTGACCTAGTTGATTTTAAATTTTCTTGTTGGTTATTTTTCCAGCTATATGAAGTTAGTGATAAGAAGCTTATTGATTTGTTGAACAGTCGAGATTGGTTTTATGAGTGGATGCCGACCTTTGCTATGCTGCCACCGATATTGGCGACTGCGCATTAAAGTAAGCCGGATCGAGTTACTGTCCATCAAGCGATGAAAGAGGGCGTTTCGTATTCTAGAAGATCAGGTATTTTTCGATTGCCTCGGGAACCTCGGGAACCTCGGGAACCTCGGGAACGGTGTTATAGGCATGCAGGTAAACCACTTCATATTTGATTGTCCTTCACAGCCTTTCTAAGAAGACGTTATTCCGCTAAGCGCCTCTGCCGTCCAAGGGAATGGGTATGAACTGTGAGCCCAGATCGGTATTAAATATATTTGGCTTCCCATACTTGGAAAGCGCCTCCTCAACAGCTTCAATGCGTAAGTCTAGGCTTTGCAATTCCTCCTTGGTCAGCGCACCTTCTGAAAAATCATTTTCAAGGTGAGTTCAGCAATTTTGGCGTGCTGCGTTTTTATATCAATCGGAGCTTCATCTGATGACTACTTCTTATCACAGCCCAAAATATCGTTTGCCCCGGCAAAAAGCTGATCGCACCATTTTTGGTCTGGTTAGGATAAACATCGTATTGTTGAGCAAGTTCGCCAAGCGTCTGCTCTATGTGAACGGCTGCAAGTGCAACCTTCGTCTTGAAACCGGGTGTGTAATTACGGCGTGAGTGTCGTGTCATTATAGTTTACCTATTGATGGAAAAGTATGCAAATTACAGGTCAAACATCCACTTATTTTACATGTTTAAATTAATAGAGCCACTCTTCGATGGTTATAGCCAACAAATTATGTTCCCTACTATAGCTATCTAAAGTTTAATCGGTCGTGTTTAACATCTTTAACCAATGAGGACGGTAAAGGCTCAAAAGGGTTTTGCAACATGTCGAGTTCCCGCCAAGTCCGTGTTAATCTTTCACCACGAAGGTTTTGCCAATAGTAATAAATAATTTTTAGATCTGAAGCTAAGGTCGTCAATAGGCTGTTCCACAAAAAAATATTTCAGAATAAATGTTAAAGGCTGGGTTCACTTGAATTTGTCATTTTTTATATGGGGGCGTTTATGAAAACAGTTCATAAATTATTATAACTGATCAACAATTAATCGACTAATGGATTGCATAAGTGGTGTTGCAAATTAAATTGTTGAATCTCGATAATAATAACGTTTAAAAATAGCCCGTTTGCGGCACTCTGAAAGATAAGTTTGGCTTTTGTGTTTTTCGGTCTTGCTTCTGGGGAAGGGAGCGCCTAATTAACCCACGTGTCGGGGTG
>CALJEW010000100.1 GCA_938074585.1 uncultured Rhodospirillales bacterium
ACGACTCAGTTATTGGGTGGTGAGCCGCGTTTGGTTTTACATGGCGGCGGCAATACGTCCGTTAAAACAGTAGTTGATGATGTGTTGGGAGACCCAACAGAAGTGCTATGCGTTAAAGGTTCGGGCTGGGATATGGGCGATATTGAACCTGCTGGTTTACCTGCAGTCCGGATGGAGCCATTGCTTCGGATGTCTGAGTTTGACACTTTGAGTGACGAAGAAATGGTCAATGCACAACGGGTTTGCTTGCTGGATTCGCGCTCACCCAATCCCTCCGTTGAAACTTTATTGCATGCTTTTTTGCCAGCTAAGTTTATTGATCATACACATTCCAATTCCGTTGTTGCCCTAACCGATACAACAGATGGCTTGAAAATAGCTCAAGACGTATTTGGTGATAAAATGGGCTGTGTTCCCTACATTATGCCAGGCTTTGAATTATCAAAAAAAGCCATGGAGGTGTTTAGCAAAGACCAGAGCGTTGAAGGTTTGATTTTACTCAAACACGGCATTTTTACATTCGGCGATACAGCGAAACAAGCGTATGATAGAATGTTAGCCTGTGTCAATAAAGCTGAAAAGCACTTAATTAAAGGAAAGAAAATCATATTCACCGGTGTTAAATTGCCTAAGAAAATCGCGCGTGTTGCTGAAGTCGCACCGATTTTACGGGGGCTCGTGACGCGGGATGGCAAACCAATGGTATTTGATTTTAGAACATCAAAAGAGATTTTGGCTTACGTGAATGGTAAAGATATCAAGCGCTACAGCCAACAAGGTACCGCAACTCCAGAACATGTCATCCACGCCAAAGCGATACCCGTTGTGACGGCGGTTCCTATAGCTGGAAAGCTAGATAAATTTAAGGCTCAAACGGAAAAAGAAGTTGCAAAATTTATTGATGCGTACCAAGCGTATTTCAAACGCAATAATGCAAAAGCCAATCCAAAAAAAATAGAGTTGGATCCAACGCCGCGAGTATTTTTGGTTCCGGGTGTTGGGCTGTTTGGATTGGGAGTATCGAAAAAGCAGGCATCTGTAACGGCTGATATTGCTGCCGCCAATGTTGAGGTTATAACGGCGGCAGAAAGTATAGGTCGGTTTAAAGTAATATCAGAAAAGGACCGGTTTGATATGGAATACTGGTCTTTGGAACAGGCTAAATTAGCCCCTGGATCGGAAAAGCCATTGGCGCGCCGCGTGTGCATAGTTACGGGTGGCGGCTCAGGAATTGGAGCGGCAGCGGCCAAAGCGTTCACGGCCCAAGGGGCTGAAGTCTGTATATTGGACCGGGATTTGAAGGCGGCTGGAGCCGTCGCCGGACCGTTAGGTGCGTTAGCAATTGGATGTGATGTCACCAAATCGGCTGAAATTTCTGCGGCTTTCGATCAGGCGTGCACTATTTTTGGTGGCGTTGATATTGTGGTTTCCAACGCTGGTGCTGCTTGGCAGGGACGGATTGGCGATGTCAGCGAGAAAGTATTGCGTGAAAGTTTTGAACTTAATTTTTGGGGCCATCAGAACGTGGCTCAAAATGCAGTGCGGGTGATGTCGGCTCAGGGGCAAGGTGGGTGTTTGCTTTTTAATACATCCAAACAAGCCGTTAACCCGGGTAAAGATTTCGGTCCTTACGGTTTACCAAAGGCCACCACTTTGTTTTTGATGCGCCAATACGCTTTGGATTATGGCGCTGATGGCATTAGATCAAACGCGGTTAACGCCGACCGTATTCGGTCTGGTTTACTTACCACAGCGATGATCAAAAGCCGATCTGGGGCGCGGGGCTTAAACGAGGCTGAATACATGGGTGGTAATTTGTTGGGCCGTGAAGTTTATGCTGAAGACGTTGCACAAGCCTTTGTCGATTTAGCCAAAGCTGAAAAAACCACAGCGGCAGTCATAACAGTAGACGGCGGCAACATCGCCGCTGCATTGCGATAGGAGATTAAGATAGCAACGTTTGTTCTTGTACATGGAGTTTTTCATGGTGGCTGGTGCTGGCGCGATTTTACACCTTATTTGGAAGCTTTGGGGCATAAGGTATTAACTCCAACACTCCCTGGGCTTGGGGACAGAATTGGAGAAGCGACAAAAGATGTGGGGTTGAGCACTCATGTGGCGGATATTTTGGTGCTGTATGAACGCGATCACTTAAACAACACTCATAGTTACGGTGGCCCCGTAGTTGGTGGTGTTGCAGATCAATCCACGAAAAAGTATCCACATTGATTTATTTGGATGGTGTGATCCCAGTGAATGGAAAATCAGTGCTCGATTTTCAATTTGAAGTACGTCGGCAATCATTATTAGCACAAGCAGCCGGTCATAACGGTTGGCAAATTCCACCACCACCTCTTTCATTTTATGGCATTTTTGATCCAGATCAACAGGCATGGGCAAACGCTGAATGTGTTCCGCAACCCCTAAAATGTTTTTCTGAACCCAGTTCAGTAACCGGAGCTTGGAATAATATTGCACAGAAATCTTATATTCGTTGCACAAACCCGGCCCTTGAATATATGGATCAATTTCAAAATTTTGCAGAACAACAGGCCGATTGGGATACTTATGAAATGGCGACTGGACATGATTGCATGATCACCGCACCGGCTGAATTGGCTGAGATTTTATTGAAGTACGTTGCCTAAAGCAGGATGAACTATACGCCCATTTGATCGGCAACGCCCTCAATGCTGGTCGTGATGATATCCCAATCCTGTTCGGCCTTCAGGTCATGGGTTTTGTTGGGGCCACTTTCTTGGGGGCGGTCAACGTATGCTGTTTGCATACCAAACTTTCGTCCTCGTGATAGATCATAATTATGTGCCGCGCACAGCATTACGGATTCTGGCTCGCCACCCAGTAGCTCTATGGCAGCCAGGTAACATTCTTTTGCGGGTTTGAAGGCGCGGTAGACGTCGGAACATAAAATGCTATCCCAAGGAATGCCGGCATTCTTTGCCATGTTGAGCAGCAAGCCATAACTCCCGTTAGAAAAGGTGGACACGATGTATTTTCTTTTCAATCGTGTTATGCCAGAAACTGAATCCGACCAAGGGCTAAGCCTGTGCCACGCTTTGTTTAAATCCGTGCGTTGTGCATCGTCTAAATCATTGAGGCCAAAATCAGGGATAATATCTTCCAATCGTTCACGGTGTAGAACGTCATTGGTTGTCCATGGGCGCAACCCGTCGCGGACTTCTTTCATTTTCGGGTGATACCCCGCCCGCCAAGCATCTGCAAAAGCCTCGCCGTCAAACTCTGCGAACCCAATGGTTTGAGCAACAGCATTGGCTTCAACTGCAATTGATGTGCGCCAGTCGACTACGGTGCCATAAGTGTCGAAAATTACAGCTTTAACGGCATCTTTATTTAACATTGTGTTCTCCATTGAGAATAAAAGAAGGGAGCAGACTTAGCCAACTTTACAGCTGCGCGCCCCGTCGACGGTTAGCAATACGCCTGAAATAAATCCTGCATCGTCAGAGGCTAAAAAGACGGCGGCATTGGCAACATCCCATGCGGTCCCCATTTTAGCATTTAATGGAATTTGCGCATCGCGTTCGTCGCGCACGATTTGTTGAGGAACGCCGCGTTCTTTGGACCGGCGCTCAATCGCCATGGGGGTGTCCATCAGTCCTGGTAAAATCGCATTAACACGAATCCCATGCTGGCCATTCTCCAATGCCATGTGTTGGGTCATGGTGTTCACAGCCCCTTTACTGGTTTTATACGCAACGGTATCGCAAACCCCGATCGATGCAGTGGATGAGATGTTGACGATGCTGCCGCTTTTTTGTTTGCGCATAATTGGCAACACGTGTTTGCAGGTCATAAACATGCCCTTGATGTTGGCGGCCATTAAATCATCCCACATGTTAGCATCAAGGGTGGCGGTTTCTTTGTCGCCTTCTGAGCGTCCTACGTTGTTATGTAAAATATCAATGCGGCCATAACGTTCAACACACGTCTCTGCAATGGTTTTGCATTGGGCTTCAACTGTAATATCGGCAGATAAAACTGAACCCGTACCACCTTTTTCTTCAATCAGAGCCAACGTTTCTGTGGCTAGTTTTCCATCGCGATCAACAACCAACACAGTAGCACCCTGTTCGGCAAAGCGGAGTGCCGTCGCCCGGCCATTGCCTATGGTTTCACCAGGTTGTTGACCGGCACCGACAACAATTGCGATTTTATTTTTAAGTCTCATTGATTTGACTCCTAAAAACTTTAACGATAGAGACGAAGGTATGTTATGTTACTTTTACACATTTCAGGCTATTGACGCCAGCCGGTGAAGTAAAAAATCTGTGTATCCGGGAAGTCTCCTGGTTCACAATTTTCGATATCAATGAAGCTAAATTCATCTCAGGCCTCAAAGCGAATACGGACGGGGTATTAGTTAAATTGGGTATGACATGATTTATGAGTGTAAACACTGAACGAGGGACAGTGCGTTCAAGCATTCGCACGAGAGCAGATTGCTCACGAAGACATTTATCATTTTGTTTGTCCTCTTCCTACCATGCGTCCAAAAGTGTGTTTTGGACCGCGACATTAGAACTTAAATAAATAACCGTACTGTTGATGATGAAGCAGACATTATGATCCCAAGAGGGTTTGCCAACCAATGTGAAAGTAATATCAGACTGATCATTAAAAGCGTCATCAAAAGACTTAAACATTATAGCCACAGCGTCAAGGAACACAGTGTGTTCCTGACCCGTGCGCCCTGAAGATCGGCCTGAGACAATGCACCGGTTGATTGCTGTTCCATATGGTTGATACATCTAAATAAAGGTCGTTTAGTTTTAATTTAGAAACGTGTCCCTTATGCAGTCCAGTCAAATCGCTGTTCGGTAATTTCATTGCCCCATGTGGTGTTGCGTTGTTCGTTGGTTAAGGAAAAACCTACTTCCTGATACAAGTGTCGGGCAGCTTTTAGGCCTTCGAAGGTGGTTAGAAATATTTCTGCGTAGCCTTTTTCGATTGCAAACTGCATGGCATTTGAGATCAGTTTACGCCCAGTGCCGGCCCCCCGTAAATCATCACTCAAGATAAACCAATGCAATTGAGCGCATTTACCGTCTAAGCTGTCGATAACTATACCGCCTTTAATGATACCAGATTGTCGGACTAATTGAATAAAGTCTTTGGTAGGATCATAACGTTCAAGGAATTCAGCAATACTGGCGGAAACAACAGATTCGTAACGATGATCAAAGCCCCAATTTTGGGCATAATAAGCTGATTGCAAGGCACACAACGTTGCCAAGCCGCCCGGTTGGTAGTCAACGAATTCAATATCTGTTGTCTTCATTATTTGTTTCCCCAAATAAAAACGGCCCCAAATTGCTTTGGGGCCGCCTTAAGTATCTATTGTATTGTCAGGCCTCAGTGAAGGTCTTCCCAAACTTTACGTTTAACCGCATAAAGCATACCCGTTAGGACCAGCAAGAACAAAAGAACCTTGATCCCCATGCGCTTGCGTTCTTCCATTTCGGGCTCTGCTGCCCATGCTAAAAACGTGGTTACATCTTTGGCGTGCTGAGCAAGCGTTGGTTTTGTACCATCGGTGTATTCAACAGATTCATCGTCCAATGGAGCAGCCATGGCTATTACGTGCCCAGGGTAGTACTTGTTGTAATTCCCGTCTTCTGGCAGTTCAAATTCAATTGGAGCATCCGCATAACCAGTTAACAAGCCGTAGACATAGTTTGATCCACCGAGCCGTGCTTTGGTCATGAGGCTCAGGTCGGGTGGCGCTTTGCCGCCGTTTGAAGATGCTGCCGCTTGAGGGTTTGGATATGGTGAAACGAAGCGATCTGCCGGTATGCCCGGACGATCGAACATTTCACCTTCACTGTCTGGACCATCTTGAACTTCAACTGTTGCCGCAATTGCCTTGATTTCAGCTTCATTGAAACCGATACCGGACAAATGACGATAGCTCAGCAAGTTCAATCCATGACAGCTTGCGCAGACTTCTTGATACACTTGGAAGCCGCGTTGTGCAGCTGCCTGATCAAAAGTTCCAAACAAGCCATTAAATGACCATTCTTGCTTAGGAGCGTGAGGAGTGTCACCTGAAGCAAGCGTTTCTTGGGGTGTAAATACAGCACCAACAAGAGTTAGGACCGCTACAGACGTTTTTATAATGTTCATCTTCATGTCCTTTACTCCGCCGCTTTAAGCACAGAAGCGTTGATGCTTTCCGGCAATGGTTTAGGCCGTTCTAAACGACTGATCAGTGGTACCAAAACCAACAGATGGAAGAAGTAATAGAACGTTGTGAATTGCCCGATGGTGACATAAATGCCTTCAGCAGGTTTGCCACCAATATAACCTAAGACTAAGCAATCAAGGAAGAAGACCCAGAAAGCCATCGCCATGATTGGACGGAATCTGCAGCTGCGCACTTTTGCGCCGTCTAACCAAGGCATGAACAACAACAGTAAGATTGACGCAAACATTGCCAATACACCTGCCAACTTCGCATCCATCAGCAGTCCACCCAATGAAACAACTTGGTAAACCAAGAAATCACCAGTGAACGCTCGCAAGATGGCATAGTATGGAAGGAAGTACCATTCCGGTACGATATGCGTTGGCGTTACCATTGGATCGGCTGGAATGTAGTTGTCTACTTCACCAAAAAAGTTCGGCGCAAAGAAAACGAAGAACATGAAGAACATCAAGAATACGCCCATGCCAAACAGATCTTTAACCGAGAAATACGGGTGGAAGCCAACTGTGTCCTGTTCTTTGTTCTTTACATCAATACCTGTAGGGTTGTTCGATCCATGTATGTGCAGCGCCCAAATATGGAGGACAACAAGGCCAACAATCACAAACGGAAACAAGTAGTGAAGCGCAAAGAAGCGGTTCAAAGTTGGGTTATCAACAGAGAAGCCACCCCAAAGTAGGGTCACGATGGAATCGCCGACCACAGGGATCGCAGAGAACAAGTTGGTAATTACCGTCGCACCCCAGAAGCTCATTTGGCCCCAAGGAAGAACGTAGCCCATGAACGCGGTTGCCATCATTGCCAATAAAATGAAAATGCCGATCATCCACAAGATTTCACGAGGTGCCTGATACGAGCCAAAATACAAACCCCGGAAAATGTGAATATAGACGGCAATAAAGAACATCGAGCCGCCGTTCATATGAATATAGCGGATTAACCAGCCATAATTGACGTCACGCATGATACGCTCAACCGAATTAAAGGCGAAATCAATGTGCGCCGTGTAATGCATTGCCAAAGAAA
Source organism: uncultured Rhodospirillales bacterium (assembly GCA_938074585.1). Classification (GTDB taxonomy): domain Bacteria; phylum Pseudomonadota; class Alphaproteobacteria; order Rhodospirillales; family Casp-alpha2; genus JABMNT01. The sequence goes on from CALJEW010000100.1 coordinate 7,274, forward strand.
TGCCACTGGCAATCATGATAACCAGAACTAAACCAAGCAGCGAACCAAAGTTCCACCAGTAGTTTAGATTTTTAGGTGTCGGATATTGTGTACCCAATGAATGGTCTAGAAAACTAAACACCGGCAAGCGATATTCTACCCATTTCATAACGGGGTGCATATTATTGGTATCCATAAGTATCGCTCCCCTTAACCGATTTTAATGTTTGTGTCGCTCAAGAACGAATAGCTTGGAACTGGCAAGTTTTTAGGTGCCGGGCCTTTGCGAATACGTCCTGAAACATCATAATGAGAACCATGGCATGGGCAGAACCATCCGCCAAAGTCTCCTTTTTTCTCTCCGGGCTTGTTGCCTTTTGGAATGCAGCCTAGGTGGGTACAAATCCCGACCATTACTAACCATTCCGGCTTTTGAACACGGTCAGCATCAGCTTCAGGGTCAATCAAGTCAGCAGTTTTAACATTTTCTGAATCTTCGATTTCCTTCGCGGTGCGATGGCGAATAAAGACCGGCTTTCCACGCCACACAACAGTAATGCTCTGGCCCTCTTCAATGGGCTTCAAGTCTACTTCGGTGGTTGATAAAGCTAAAGTATCGGCGGCTGGATTCATTTGATCAATGAATGGCCAAGCGGCGAATGCGGTGCCAACGGCGCCAACGGCTGCCGTGGAGATGAACAGAAAATCGCGTTTCGATTTATCGTCGACTTCGGCGCTCTGTTCGGGGGTCGCGGTATCACTCATGGGGGTCCCCTTAAAATTGATCCCAACGTGCCCAAATAACGGGCACTATTACAGCTAACAGGTGTTACTTTACGCAGTCCAGCGCACAGCGAGAAGCGCTCTCGTTAATTGGATCCAAAGCAAAGAATTTTTCTGCTTTTTTTCAAGCGCCATCGTTTATCTGATCGTGCAATGTTTATAGCAAAAAATAGCTACTTTTCAAGAAATAAAGATACTAATAATTGGGGCCTTTCTAACCCCGACAGAGAAGAGTAAACCACATAGTATCATGAGCAATAATTTAGTCCGTTTGGCGCTGTTTGAGCCTGATATACCGCAAAATACAGGCACGCTATTGCGTTTGGCAGCCTGTTTGGGCGTTAGTGTTGATGTGGTTGCGCCCTGTGGCTTCGTTTGGGGCGGCAAACACATGCGCCGTGCTGGTATGGATTATTTGGAACATGTGGACGTCATTCACCATATAAACTGGCAATCGTTCAGTGACGCTCCCACAACGACTAGGCGCGTACTTTTAACAACAAAATCCGCAGTCTCCTATACAGAGTTCGCATTTCAAGCCGGTGACACCCTGTTGTTAGGCAGTGAAAGCGCTGGCGTGCCCGAGCATGTTCACAATAGCGTGGAAGTAAGCGTTACGGTGCCCATGCGGGTGGGGCAACGGTCCTTGAATTTAGCGACTGCAGCCGCCATGATTTTGGGCGAGGCGCTTAGGCAATTAGACGCATTTCCGAAAGGTGACCAATGAGTTCGACAAATGAATATGGATCGCAAGATCATAAAGCCCGGGCAGTTGAGTGGTTCGCAAAGTTGCGCGATGATTTATGTTTTGCCCTTGAGTTGGCTGAAGCTGACGCCGAAGGCCCAAATGGATCAAGCGAATTAGAGCCCGGAAAGTTCCAGCGTAAACCTTGGGAACGCCCGGGAGAAGGTGGAAAATCAGGTGGTGGCGGCACCATGTCTATCATGCACGGGCGGGTGTTCGAAAAAGCGGGCGTTAATATTTCTGAAGTTGAAGGTGAATTTTCACCAGAGTTTCGCAAAAATATGCCAGGTGCTGATGAAGACCCCCAGTTTTGGGCGGCGGGCATTTCCGTTGTGATCCACCCCAGATCACCGTTGGTTCCTGCAGCACACATGAACACGCGGATGATCGTCACCCAAAAAGCATGGTTCGGTGGCGGGGGGGATTTGACCCCGGTTTTTGAAGATGATGAAGAAACAGCCCTTTTCCACCGGGCCTATAAAGATGCCTGTGATCGGTATGACCCTGGATATTATCAAAAATACAAAAAAGCTTGCGATGAATACTTTTATTTACCGCATCGGAACGAGCCCCGCGGCGTTGGTGGTATTTTTTATGACAACTTGAACAGCGGCGAATGGGAAACTGATTTTGCCTTCACTCAAGATGTTGGCCGCGCCTTTATGGGTATTTACCCAAACTTAGCCCGCCGCGCCATGGATTTGCCGTGGACCCAAGCGCAAAAACAAGCGCAATTGGTTAAACGCGGGCGTTACGTTGAATTTAATTTGCTCCATGACCGCGGTACCTTGTTTGGAATTAAAACTGGCGGCAACACGGAAGCTATTTTGATGTCCATGCCACCCGAAGTGAAGTGGCCATAAAACACAAATTCAAGGAGATTTAAGATGAAGATCGCAATTATGGCAACGGGTGCTGTTGGTGGATATTTTGGAGGAAAACTAGCATTGGCTGGACATGATGTGACGTTCATTGCCCGTGACGCTCATGGCGATGCAATTCGTAAAAACGGACTTCGCGTTGATAGCGTAAAAGGCGACTTTGTTATTGAGAACGTACAAGTCACTGATAACCCGTCGACCGTCGGGCCTGTTGATATTATTTTATTTGCCGTCAAGTTGTGGGCAACAAAGGAAGCGGCAGAACTTTGCCGGCCGATGGTTGGACCGAACACCTTGGTTATTCCTTTGCAAAATGGCGTTGATGCGCTGGCAGTTGTTTCTGGTGTATTAGGGGCTGAGCATGTGGGTGGTGGTATTGCCAAAATTTCAGCGGTGATTGCTGAGCCAGGTATGATTTCCCATGTTAGTGATTTTGCATCTATTGAATTTGCTGAAGCCAATAGCCAACCATCGACGCGGACAACAAACTTTCAAGCTGCCTGCACGGAAGCTGGGTTTGATGCGGTGATTGCGACGGATATTGTAAAATCTCTATGGCTGAAATTTGTTTTCTTGGCGGCATTGAGCGGTATAACTACAGTTGCCCGGAACCCTGTTGGTCCGATTATCGAGAGCGAAGAAGGGATCAACGCCTTTCGTTCATGCATGTCAGAGACCGTGCGTGTGGGACAAAAACTAGGCGTCGCTTTATCGGACGAGACAGCGGAACGGGTTTTGAAATTCGTCAAATCGCTACCGCCAACCATGAAAGCATCTCAGCTAGGGGATTTGGAATTGGGTAATCGGCTTGAAGCACCTTGGCTGACGGGGGCTGTATGTCGAATGGGGCGTGAACTTGGGATCGAAACACCGGTTAATGACGCTATTTATGCTGTGCTGCGCCCATTTGTGAATGGGTCTGATTGCGCGTAAAGACGTGATTCAACTTGTAATTTTGGCCATTCTTCGGAACGCGGTAAGTTCTTCGTCCGTAATGACATGCTTTGCGTTCTCATCAAACCTTAGGGCATGATCGCCTTCGAATTGGCGGACAATGTGCCCATGCATGCGTTTGTAGTCCTCAATATGGATATTAAGAACTTGACCATTGCACATTAGGGGTGCTTCACCAACAGTTGCCATACCGGTATTTGCGACGTCTTGGATGTGAACAGTCTGATCAATGCCAACGCCTTCAATGGAGCCTTTTAACTTCACAGTGTGGCGTTGGCTCCGTTGACATTGCCCTGTGTATCCCTGGATCAAGGAGGAAGTGGCAATCGGGTCGACCATAGCTCAGTATTCCTTGATTAACGCCACAGTATTTACAACGAATACCTGAATTATAGGCGCATTTCTGATGATTTCCAAAAACCGCATGCTTAAATATCGAAGCAATTCCGCCACGCATCCCATTTGCCTATGTTTCGGCTGAATTCCGCATAACCTTCACCCATGGGATGAACTCCGTCTGAGCCATCATATGATTGCTCCCAGTGGGGGCGGCCTTTTAACAAATTAAAGGAATCGAAGTAAGGAATGTCATGCTCGGCGGCAATTTTTTTATAGGCCAAGTTGAGTTCCGAAATCCGTTCGCGGGTGAACACATAAGTGATTTTGGGGGCTGGAATGAACGTGGTTTTATCCAATTCAACGGGAGGCGGGCCGACCCATAGCGTGGGCAGCCAAGCTTTCGCTTCAGACATCATCGTTTGAGCAATTTTTAATGACTTATCGAACTCAACCCGACGAACACCGTTTTCATCAGCAATATCATTGACGCCAAAACTAAAGACCAAAGCACAGGACTGGATTGCGGGCATGCGGGCTTCACATTCCGCACGCCAGCGCCGCTCAATCATTTCAGATGTATCGCCCCGAATGCCCATATTATAGACCGTAACGTCGTGACCTTGGTCGACCTCATCTTTAGCTAAACGCCCGGGCCATCCCAGAAATTCGGTATCGTTGGTACCGTTAACTAAGCTGTCGCCGACAAAACAAAAACGCAATGTGGTCATGGGTGCTCTTTTCTTTTTAAATTGTGAATGCGACCAATTATGACACATAACATCATAGGCGATTGGCTTCGTCAAATAAACGGTCCAAACACTGTTGACGGGTCGCCGCGTAAGAGCCGTTTTCCCACCAATCTTCGATGCGTGCGAGTAATTTTCCAAATTTAGGGCCTGGCTCTATCCCTAGCGCTTTGACGTCTTTCCCGGTGAGCGGAAAGATTGGAGCTGACCAACGAACAGTTCGTCCCAGCAGCGCTACCCAGCTTTGTTTTCTATCGCTGGGCAAGTGCACATACTCATACATTTCATCTCCCCATGCGAGCAATGCAAAGTCGCAAATAAGGTCAATACCATATTTCCGCAAAGCTTTACTTTCTGCCAAATCCCCCATGTCAGGGACAACTGTAATTGGTGGATCACATAAAATCTGGAGGCGCGTTTGCTCTTTACTCGATAGTCGCAACCGCTTGGCTAATCTAGTGGTATCTGTCAAATTTTTTTGAACCAAAGCCGCTAAGTGACGAATTGGTTCAGGTTTAATGACACTAATATTGATGGCACGGGTTTCGAGCCAATTGACGAAGCGAAGGACACCGGGATCACCGGCTTCCGGGAGAATTTCAACTAAAACACCCGTGCCCCGCATTTTAATAAGAATTTCAGC
>CALJEW010000101.1 GCA_938074585.1 uncultured Rhodospirillales bacterium
AGTGATTTGGGCTGATGTAGCTAAATTACCCGCTTGAAGGTCGCACAACCAAACGAAGGCATCGTTAGAATTTTTGCCGGATTGAATGGTCTCCAGGAGCTTATCGAGTTGGATCGATTGGCCGCGTTTGGCATCGCCGGGAAAGGCCGTAGGTAGAGCTTCGGGCACTGCTGGCTTTTGACGCCTTAAACCCCAGGCATAAAAGGCTGACTTAAAAAGCACATTTCTGAGCGTCGCTTTAAACAGGAACGGGGAAAATTTAACCATGATTCTATTTAAACAATGTGGAGCGTAAAATGAAATTAATTACACTGTAACAGAGCTGCGAAAAAGCCGTCTTGTCCACCCAATTCAGGTTGATCAGATGGTAAACAGCGAAGCTCTTCAAGCAATTTTACAGAACTATTGCGCTCAAGCAAGGCGCTGATTTGATCGGTTCCTTCTTCGGCTTGTAAAGAGCACGTGGCAAACAAAATCAATCCACCGGGGACAACCATATCAATGGCTGCATCCAATAGCCGGGTTTGTAAATTTGCTAAACGGGCGACGTCGACATCGGATTTTAACCATGAAATTTCAGGGTGCTTGCGAATGGTTCCGGTTGCGGAACAAGGAGCATCTAGCAAAACGGCATCCGCTTTTTGCTCTGGGCGCCATTCAACCGCATCGGCGGTAATGACATTAGCGCTTAGTTCAAGTCGCTCCAAATTTTCATTTAATCGGTTTAAACGCTTTTCGGAACGATCAACGGCGGTAACGGTCGCGCCTGCATTGACTAAATAAGCGGTTTTTCCGCCGGGGGCTGCACATAAATCAATGACATGCTTACCCAAAACATTACCCAACAATTGAACAGCTGAGCGGGCAGCGGTATCTTGAACCCACCATTCACCAGCCTCAAAACCTTCCAAATCGGGAACATTCCGTACTTTGTTCAAACGAACAGTGCCATTAGGCAAGGCCGCTCCATCAAATTTTTCAGCCCAGACTTCAGGGTCTGATTTAACTGATAAATCGAGCGGTGCCACTTCCAAATGGGCCAAGGCAATAGCGCGGGCGGTATCTTCGCCGTAAGCTTTTCGCCAACTGTACCAAAGCCAATCGGGTGCGTTTAACTTACTTTCGTCTTGCACGCTAATTAATTCAGCGCGTTCGCGGTCTAAACGGCGCAAAACGGCATTTACCAATTTTTTCGCGTGGGCTTGCCCGGCTTGTCCGGCCAGCTCAACACTGGAAGAGACCGCGGCATGATCTGCGGTCTCTAAAAACAACAGCTGACAAATCCCTAAGCGCAAAATGTCGTGGCTGCGGTGCGAGCCTTTAGCTAATGGTTTTTCTAGGCAATGACTAATCAACGCGTCAATTTGGCCCAACCGACGAAGCGTTGTTGAGACTAGATTTCGGGCAAAAGCACGATCGCGCGGATTAAGCCTAGTAAAGCTTTTCACAGATTCTAGCATATCCTCAAGCGGTTGTTTTCGCCGCAACACGGCTTCCAGCAATTCGAGCGCACCCATGCGGGCACCTTGTCCTTCAATTTTCATGAGCCTTTCATGCCTGAGCCGTAAGGTGAGCGCAAGGAGTGATCGACCCACACCTCCGCTTTTTGACACTTTTATGCAAAAACACCCAATCTGGGCTTTGATTTGGGGTAAAAAGGCGTTATTATAATGATTTAAGGAATTTATCTTGGGGAGATTATGTGTGACCGATAAAGAGCATTCAACCGCGCCCAGTCCTCGACTTCACCGGGCCGAGCAAATGCTTGAAAATCAAAACAATGCCCACGCTCTTGCGGAGCCCGTTGCACCTAAACATCAGAAACCGGTGGCTAAGCCTAAGCCAACTGATGCGGAAAATCTTGAGGTTGGGGGCCCGGAAGGGCCGGACCCAACCCGATATGGCGATTGGGAACGGAACGGGCGATGTATTGATTTTTAAGTGAGTTTTAAGGCCACATAAGTGACTGAAAAAAACGTATGTTTAAAGGATTTCTTTGCTTCTTCATTGGATCAAAGACGCCTAAATCGTCGTTAAGGAACCGCAATAAACGAAAATCCAAATCGAACGATACGTCTGAGCGCATTTAGAATGTCTCGTTTGCGCCGATGGCTCAGGGTGGATCAGGATTGCCCAAAATCTTTAGTGCTGATATCGAAGGGGATGGCGGTGAAGACATCGCCAGTAGAATTGCCACGTGTTTAAATAGATTTCAGGGTTATGAAGTTTTTCGACCAAACAGGTTTTGAAGCTGGACAAAAAGGGTGCCTACGGATTGGGCAACGCTTTGATTTTGCCACTCATCATTTCAGGGCTCATGGAATCCGCTCTTCACGGTGCGGTGTAAACGCTGTTGGCCCAACGTTTAATAGTCTGCGATCCCAAATAGGGGCGGAACTGGAAAGTGCTTTAGAAAAAACAAAGTTCTTGATAGAGCAAAAACTGGATAAGTTAAATACGTCTGAATATGCGGCGCTGTTGACCTGTTTGGGCAATGCATTTGCAAGCCCATAGCCTGGTGGGTGGCCCTCAAACGCAATTAGATAGCGCGGTCATGGTATGTTAAATTGCCCTTGGGCATGTGACTGTAGATGGTGATTCGATTGTTTGGCGGATCATTCAAAACCAAAAGGGAGAAGGCAAAAGATATCTAGGTTTTAAAACAAACGCTACAGGCCAACACAGCAACTATCTAACAATTAAAACTAGTTGTGCCACCCCTTTGATTGGGTCTGATTTCTGGTAAAGAAGCCTATTTTCAAGAGGCCTCTAAATTCTATGAAGAAGCCCTTAGCATTTATACCAAAGAAAAAACACCCAGAAAATGGGCCGAAGTTTCTAACGACTACGGTATAGTTTTGTCGGCTCTTGGTGAGCAAGCCGGCGCCCAAACCCCTTGAACAGTACGATTAAGAATTTCAGAGCGTCTCTGGGCGCGCACCGACGGGAATCCGTTACCCTGCTGTGGGCCCAAACCATCAAAAAATTAGGTACGGTTTGTTTTGTCCTGGCTAAAAGAAATTTAGACC
>CALJEW010000102.1 GCA_938074585.1 uncultured Rhodospirillales bacterium
ATCAAAGCTAAGCGCCAATTGCAATGGCCGGGTCACATCTCCATAATGCGCCTCGACCAAGGCCCAAATAGCCAAAGCGTCAAAACCTTTCATATCGCATGTGCCACGCCCGTAATACTTACCGTCTTGCTCGACGACTTCCCAAGGGTTCGTTTTCCACGGTTGCCCATCAACAGGCACAACATCTGTATGCCCCGACAAAACAACAGCACCCTCAATATCCGGACCTACATGGGCAAACAATGCCGCCTTATGTGGTTGCTTAGGGTCCGGCCAACGGTGTGAAGTTATGCCATGCGAGCCTAAATAAGACTCAACCCATTCAATCAACGGCAGATTACTGTCACGGCTCACTGTAGGAAAGCTGATCAACTTGGTCATTAACTCTAACGGGGTTAAACGGTGCAAGATTTTAGTCTCCATCTTAATATCCACTATCTGTAATCAAAACTTTATGGCTTGGTGCTACTTCACGGTAGACCGATGGCTCTGCCACATACGAAACGGGATGGATCGGCGAGGGAATTGGTTTAAAATTTAAATCACTTTCATCCTTGCGTTGACGCGGATCAGCGATGGGAACCGCCTTCATCAATGCCTGGGTATAGGGATGCTGCGGGTTTTCAAATACGGAAGCGCGTGACCCAATTTCGACAATACGACCTAAATACATCACACCAACATGGTGGCTAACGCGCTCAACCACAGCCATGTCATGCGAAATAAACAGAAACGACAGGTTTAATTCAGACTGCAATTCCATCATCAAATTCAATACTTGAGCCTGGACCGAAACGTCCAAAGCGGAGACAGCTTCATCTGCAATTATCAGCTTTGGATTTAGGGCCAACGCACGGGCAATTGCCACGCGCTGACGCTGCCCCCCCGACAACTCATGCGGATAGCGACGCATAAAACTTCGGGGCAACTCTACACGGTCAAATAACATCTCAACGCGGTCTTGAATCGCCTTCCCCTTGAGTACCGCAAAGTTATGCATCGGTTCAGCAACTTGATCCGATAGTTGCATTTGGGGGTTCAGCGATGCGAACGGGTCTTGGAAAATCATCTGCATATCAAGACGGGAATTACGTAAACCATCGGCATCGAGCGCCATTATGTCTTTTCCACCAACCCTAACGGCGCCTTGCTGAGGTTCAACCAAGCGCAAGATCGAACGGCCCGCCGTCGATTTTCCGCAACCTGATTCACCAACTAAACTCAAAGTTTGGCCTTTATAAATAGTAAACGAGAGGTCCTCAACCGCATGCACATTGGCGATAGTGCGACGAAAAAAACCACCCTTAACTGCAAAACGGGTTGTCAGATTCTTAACTTCCAGCAACACCTCATCACTACCTTTAATCGGCTCAACCCTGCCTTGACTGCGGCCCATCAAAACCATCTGTTCTGGGTATGCCTTACCGGTCATCTCACCCAACTTGGGAACGGCAGCCAATAATGCCTTGGTATAGGGGTGCTGCGGCGTCTCAAAAATATCCTCAACTTTACCTTCTTCTACCTTTTCGCCACGGAACATTACCACAACGCGGTCTGCCATCTGGGCCACTACAGCCATATCATGGGTGATAAACATTACTGCCGTACCTGTATCGCGCTTTAGGCGATCCATAAGTGCTAAAATTTCAGCCTGAATGGTCACATCTAGTGCAGTTGTTGGTTCATCTGCAATTAATAAACGCGGTTCGCACGCCAAGGCCATTGCAATCACAACTCGTTGGCGCATTCCGCCAGACAATTCATGTGGATATTGCTTCAACCTACGTTCAGGCTCTGGAATGCGCACCTCACGCATTAAATCTAACGCCTTGGCCGACGCTTCGGCTTTGGATAAGCCTTTGTGGAGACGCAACCCTTCAGTCAATTGACGCTCGACGGTGAAAACCGGGTTCAAGGCGGTCATTGGCTCTTGAAAAATCATCCCTATCTCGTTGCCACGAATGGAACGCATAAGGTTCTGTTCGGTTTGCGCTAGGTCGATTTCATCAGAATCTTTTCGGGTGAATAATAAGCGACCAGCAGTTATTTCGCCACCACCAAACTCAACCAAACGCATCAAAGATAGTGAAGAGACAGATTTACCAGAGCCGGATTCGCCCACAATACAGACTGTTTCACCAGATTCTATATCAAAAGACACGTCAGACACGCCAACTACAGGGCCATCTTTCGTCTGAAACTCCACGCGCAATCCCCGAACTTCAGCAATTGGCGACCCAATTAAAGGTGAATTCTCTTGATCAAGCATATTGATTCCCAATGCGCACATAATTTTCAATAAAGAAATGCTAAGGCGAACCATTGGCAACTGTCAAACAATGCCTCGTCTAGTTCCCAAATCAATTTTATACTAAAACTAATTCTTAATCATAATTTACAAAATTAGCCCATCATCAAGGTTGCAATTTTTCTAGAAACTGTTTCGATACCAAGAATTGGCTTGCTGGGCGAAGGCACAAGGCTGCACAAAAACTCTGCATTTCAAAACTTCACTAGGGCGGCTTATGCGCAAATTTTCGGAGAGGTTTAGATTTCATGTCACAGATAGAAACTATGGTTAATTCACATGCGCTGCATTGGCGCTGCATTGGCCCTGCACGCGGGGGGCGGGTTGTAGCCGTTGCTGGCGATTACGTTGATCCAATGACATTTTATTTCGGGGCATGTGCGGGCGGCATCTG
>CALJEW010000103.1 GCA_938074585.1 uncultured Rhodospirillales bacterium
GTCTAAGATGGGTAATTTTGGCGCGACAAATACTGATTTCGCATCTTTTAGCGGTCATAACCCAGCTTCACCAGTGCTTGGGATCTACGTTGTTCCTGATAAAGAAATCGCTCGTAATACAGCCACTAGACGCTGGGGGAGATCTAAGGACTAAAAAGTATTTTAAAAATGTAATTAACCAGAAAAAGTGGCAACCCCTATTGGATCTCCTATATTCAATCAAATCAATGGCTTAGATGTATTTGTGTAACTTTGTATTACCGAACAAGCCAGTGCGGACCCACGAGATTTACACAAACTATTTACCTATTTCGTAGTTCTTATCGGAAGGCTTCTCTCGACTAATTTCAATATTTCTTGAAGTTCTTCATCACACATTCTCATTCGTGTTCTCCTCCGGGGTCATTCTCAGGTAAGATAATCTTATCCCCATTAATCCACATAAAATTTCTACTACGACCAGGACTGTGGTAACCTGTACGGTATTTAAAAGCACTTGGATTGCGTGCTGCTATTTCAAATGTAATTACTGTAACAGCAATAGCAGCTAATAATAATATATGAGCTAATAAACTGATTTGGAAGAACCACCAGCTGTTAACTAATACACTGAAAGCTACACACCACATGCATGCTAGTAATTGTAACACTAGATGCCTAACATTGTTATCTTGGATATGCCTAAGTGGATTAACATCAGCATTCATAATACAATTCCAGCTTGTATAGATGTATTCTCTCATCTTAATTTTACATCAACTAATTGCATTACTTCCTCATTTCTCAGGTCTCATATCCCGATCACATAATCATAATAACACCGTCGTTGATGCCATGTAAATAACTGACTGAATGATCGTTTCTTGTTGTCCAAGGTCTTCAGTAGTGGAGAAGATATACCAGACGAAAACTACGACAAGAAACGTAAGTACGGGTCTGATTAACCTTAATATAGCTGCAACCCAATGGTAAGAAAATTCGACATCTTGGAATAGTCCACTGGCAGCGATCTTCTCCCTCCTCACCTGTTCCTCTTCAGCGATAGCACGTTCAATTTCAAGCTTACAGGATCGTAATTATGATTTAAGGCGTGTCATTTCAATCACCCTTCTAGTGTGGATGAATAAGTCTGACGGATTTCCAAGTGATTTAGACAGTGAAATCAGTAAGATTTATAAGGCAGCCGTGTGGCGGTTTCTTGATCAAACGATCATGCGGCCAAATAAATCTGTAAAGCCTAAGTGGGCAAACTCTAATCTTGATCAAGTTTATCATCACCAAGCATTCACATTTACCTTCTATCACAATGTGATGAAACGGTCTGGACGGTTAGCCAAACGTACATTCTCAGAGAAAGATTTATCCATGCAAGATAGAGCAAGGCTATTGGCTCCGGCTATGATGCTGAGCGTCTTGTTCGCTTTCCAATCAGCTATCAGCGAAATACGCGATGAATTGACGGTGGAGAAGGAACGTAGAGTTAAAGAAACAGGTCTATCTAAGTTTATAAAATGGATGTTTTGTTCTGATATGTTTGGTGCAGCTGATCCATTACAGCGGAAAGCATGGCAAAAATTTTTGGGACGCTTGGATAAGCAAACGGCGCAAGGAAGCAAAAACCAAGCTTCGAGTAACAACGCTATGACCACTCCTAAAACAATGAATAAGCGAGTTCTGAAATAGACGGCAGTTTTTTTACAAAAAAAACGGACATCAAATTTCCGCTTAGGTCTCCGAAAGCAGACATTAAACGCGGGTGCAGATAGAGTCTGTTTAGTACCAAAAGTAAACAACACATAGTGTTCATCCACTAGTGTTCTGGTCACCTAAGAAGTGACATTTAATGTAATGATCTAGCTTTTATTTTGCCTTAGACATACGGTCCCTTGCCCAAGCTGAAATAAATTCAGAAATGACGACCAATATGACAATGGAGACAAGGATTGCTGCCGTGCGTTGTGTTTCAATCTGCATGACGTTGCGTTTCAAATACCAACCCATACCACCAGCGCCCACAAAACCGACGACAGTTGCTGCCCTGAAGGCAACATCCCATGTGTAAATAGCGATCCCCGTAAAGGCAACCCGCACTTGCGGGAATACGCCGTAGACAAAGATTTGCAAATGATTGCCGCCCATCGCCCGAATGGCTTCTACTTCACCCATATCGATCGATTCAATTTCTTCTGCGATTAGTTTTCCAGCAAATCCGATTGAAAACATTGTCAGGGCCAGAACGCCCGGCAGCAGACCGAAACCAAGGATCGTTACAAATAAAATTGCCCATATCATTTCATGAACAGAACGGCATCCCATTGTGAATATGCGGGCAATTGGATAAATATATGTTTTGGACGGGCTTACATTGTATGCTGCAAACCAGCCCAGAATGATCGAAATCATTAAGCCAAACAAAGCTCCCAGATAGGCCATTTGAACGGTTTCAATGATCGCATTTAGATATCCTTTATCCGCAATATATTCCATATCCGGCGGGTAATATCGGTTTGCAAGGACATCGCCCAATCGACCAAACATCCCCAAAATGCGATCCAATGGGATATTCAGATAATGAACGGAATAAGAGAAAAACAACAAAACACTTAAAAGTATACCGTAGTTGATGAGCGTTTGGGGATATTTAAACCGACTCCATTGCCGATGCACATCATCGCCAACCAGAACTGTGTTTTGAGGTTTATCAGACATCCGTTTTGGCTTTCCATAAAATTGTCATGACGTTCAAATCATTGCTTTTCGAGAATAGTGTGAAACGACTTCCCCGATCAAAATCAACCCGAAGATTGCAAGAATTACTGTTGTCACGCCTGGATAATTAAAAGTATTCATTTGGCGAAAAAATACCAATCCAAGGCCTCCGGCGCCAACCAACCCCAAAATGGCAGAGCGGCGGATATTGATTTCCCACTCAAAGATCACGATGCCTAATATGACCGGCAATACCTGTGGAAGAATGCCATAAATCATGACTTGTAAATTGCTACCGCCCATCGCCCGGATGGCTTCAACTGGTTTAGTATCAATGTTTTCAATGGCTTCGGCCGACATCTTTGCAATAAAACCAAGCGAGCGTGCCGCAATCGCCAAAATGCCTGCAAAAGCACCAAGACCAACTGCGGAGACAAAAATGAGAGCCCAAACGATTTCGTGTATAGAACGGCTTAACGTCATGGCGATACGCGCAACTGGGTAGGTCACCGGTTTATAAGGGGTTACATTTAAAGCCCCAAACCAGATCGCGGGGATGCAAATCACCAAACCCAGAAGCGTCCCAATACAAGCGATCATAAATGTTTCGATTGTTGGACCCAAAAGGCTGGGGATGAGTTTAAAATCAATGCCGATAAAATGTGAAACTGATTTGCCAATTTCGGCTAATGAACCAATTCGATCCCAATCCGTATCCTCAATTATGGTCGCTTGAATGCTCCATAATACCAATGTGGCAAGGACTAGATAAAACCCGAACTGAAGACGATGCTTTTTTCGGCGTAACCGGACAACATCATCAACGGTCATCGGTGCGGTTGAGGTTCCCATAATTATAGGACTTCCATGGCATATATTTCGTCAAGTTGATCTTGCCCCAAGTTTTCAGTCGGCCCGTCAAACATCTTATTGCCGTCTTGAAGTCCGATGATTTTATTGCAAAATTCCTTGGCAAGTTGGACGTCGTGAATGTTGCATAAGACTGGAACCTTAAGTTCTGTCGCGATAGTTCTGATCAAGGTCATGACTTCGCGTGAAATCTTGGGGTCAAGTGCGGACGTCGGCTCATCAAGCAGCAATAAGTTTGGTTCCTGCATCAATGCGCGGGCGATGCCTACCCGTTGACGCTGTCCACCGGACAATTCATCTGCGCGTTTATCAACGTGATCTTGCAGCCCAACCCGCTCAAGCAGTTCGAGCGCACGCTGAATATCGCGATTTGTGAAGTTTCTGAAAATGCTTCGGATTGCGCCCACATAACCCAGTCGGCCCGACAGAACGTTGTCCATAACGGACATTCTATTGATGAGATTGAATTCTTGGAAGATCATTCCGATATGGCGGCGCATCAGTCGCAATTCTTTGGTGTTGAGGCCCAGCATGTCGGTGCCGTGTAGCTGGATAGTTCCCGACGTTGGCTCGATCAAGCGGTTTATACAACGAATTAAAGTTGATTTTCCAGCTCCGCTGGGTCCAATGATGGCAAAAAAGTCATCTTCTTCGACTTCAAAGCTTATTCCCTTAAGGATTTCAGGTCCACGAGAACTGTATCTTGCTCTAAGATCAATGACTTCAAGAATAGCCATGCTTTGCTTCTTTCTATAATTTTGAATTGAACGTTTATGTCTATAGATTCTATTCCGTGCGAGCCGCGCCGCAGCCAAACTAAATAGCTACGACGCAGCAGCACAGTGAGTGATTATCAGTTAGATTTCTTCTTTTTACGTGCGTCTTTTGCCTTTTTCAGATCGCGAATAACATCATAGTCGGAGGATGACATTGCGACAAACGTGTTTGATTTAACGTTTTTAAGGAAAGCTTTTGCATTCGGATCTTCTTTCAAACCAAGAAATGTTTCGCGTATTTTTGCTTTAATATCATCACAAAGCGGACTGCGATAAACAAACGGGTCTTGAGGAATGGCAGGTGAAGACCAGATAATATTAAAGTCTTCAAGCTTCACTTCACCTTTTGCGACCACATTATCAAACCGGTGTGATGCTACAAACGCCGCGTCTACTTTCCCTTGATGGACGGCAACAGTTGAAAGTTCGTGCGAGCCTGTATAAACGGATTTTTTGAAATACTTATCAATATCCATGCCAATAACTTGCGAGAAGACAACCCGCGGAACCAGATTTCCAGATGTGCTGCCAGGATCAGTCAATCCAACTAATCTGCCTTTCAGGTCTTCAATTGTTTTGAGACCGGAACCCTTTTTTGACACCAACACGCCTTTGTAACCCGGGCCTTCTTCCTGAAGATAGCCAGGCTTTTTTGCATAGGTTGCAAAGACTTCAACATCTTTATCCTTGCTGTTGGCAATGACGTAAGAATACGGCCCTAGAACAGCAACATCGACAAATTTACTTAACATACCTTCAACAACGGATGCATAGGATGTTGGCATAAAAAATTCAATTTTTTTGCCGGTTAATTTTGCCATCCGGTCGGTTACTGGCTTGTAAAGTTGAAGCTCTGCAACTGATTCTTCTGTCGGGATCATGGCAAAGGTCAAACTGTCCGGGTTTTCACATGTCGCTGCCAATGCACCAGAACTTGACGCAAGACCAAGGGACATCGTTACTGCTACTGCTGTTGCCCCGGCGACAATTTTTTTGATTAGTTTTACTTCCATTTCTCATCTCCTGTTTTAACTGTTAATATTAAGGATCGCTCTTAATTTGGCGATTTAGGTTGATAAAACTGTCTTTATTTTATGATTTCTAATTTTCTAATAAGTCGTTTAGATGGCAAAATTCTTAAACACGCTCTCGTGTGTTCCGATAAAATTTTTTCCACGCTCTCCAGCAAGGGCATCTGACAACAAGTTTTTCCATTCCCCTTTTTGGACGCCGTAGCTTGATGCTTGCGTTGATACGCCAAGGTCGTTGAGGAGGCGCTCTAAACGAGTTACAGCTGCACTTAGGTCATCTCCAAAAATACGCCGTAAATTTTCGTCACACCCTGCGTCTTGACCGTTTACGCTTGCTAAAACCATGGGCAGGCTAAAGGAGCATGCAAGGCCGTGAGGAACGTTGTATTTAAGAGTAATCGGATAGGATACCGAATGGGCCAAGGCTGTTTTAGTATTGGAAAATGCAAGGCCTGCAAAAAGGCAGGCGCGTGCAACTCGCGTTCGAAGTTCAAGATTTTGAAGATCATCGACAAGCTTCGGCAAAGCAGACATCATTTCTGTTGCTGCAAAAACAGCATGATTTGCTGAAACTGGATTACTGTTTCTATTCCAAATACTTTCAAGCGCGTGAGATAAGGCATCAAGACCAGTACTCACTGTTAAATCTTTTGGCAATCCAAGCATAAGTTCAGGATCAACAACTGCATGGGTTGGGTACAGTGACTTCCGAGCCAGAGAATATTTCTTCTGGCCGTTCGTATCCCAAACTGTTGCCCAGTGAGTGACTTCGCTGCCGGTACCGGCTGTTGTTGGTATTGCAATGATTGGATGATTTCCGAGTTGGCTTTCGCCCTTTCCTGTTTCCAGAAAATGTTGAACCGGGGTAAACCCATTGTTGCTGGACGCTAGAACTTTTGCAGCGTCGATAACTGAGCCACCGCCAAGAGCTACAATCACGCAATCAGAAGACGCTTTTTTCGAAAACTGCTGGCAGGATTTTGTAAGCGTTATGAAATCAGGGTTTGGCGTAATATTATTGACTATTAGCTGTGGGGCACTGGCTTTGTGTGTAACGCGTAAACCCAGTTCCTCAAAATACGGCTCGCCATACGTCACCAGGCAATAAGGACGTCCATCAATGATCTCGTTGACCATATCAAAGGTGCCTTGGCCAAATCGGATTTCGACCGGATTATCATACTTCCACACAAGTCTCTCCAAACAATTCTGACGTCTCTTTATTACTAGACGAAACTCTTTTCTATTTGACGAAATGTTTCCACACTTACTATCATCTGACAAATGCATATAAACGATCACTTCTATTGGAAAAATCAATGTTACATTCTCAACTTAGGTCATTTCACGCCGTCGCCAGTGAAGGCGGGTTTACCGCCGCATCAAAAGCAATTCATGTTGGTCAACCTACAATATCCACTCAAATCATGGCGTTAGAGAATCAATATGGTGTGACTTTGTTTCACAGGCGAGGTCGAAATGTGAAGCTGTCTGATAGTGGGATGGCGCTATTTCGGATAAGTCAACGGATCCTGAGTTTAGAAGAAGAAGCGCGTGATTTATTAAAAAATTATGGCGGTCTTTTGACTGGAGACCTTAAAGTTGGTGCTGTTGGCCCTTATCATGCTACTGAAATGCTAGCGCAATTTAATGAAAACTATCCCGGCATCAACTTGTCTGTGACACTTGGTAATTCCATGAAAATGGTAGATTCATTGATGGACTATTCCGTGGATGTTGCGGTCCTGGCCCATACGGAAGGGAACCCGGCAATATATGCGCGCCCGTTTAGTCGGCATCCAATTGTAATTTTTGTAAATAAATCTCATGCGCTGGCGGACCAAAATCAAGTCCGGTTAGAAGAATTGCAAGGTGAACGATTTGTGCACCGTGAAGTGGGGTCGACGACCCGACTTGCTTTTGAGGGCGCATTAAGAGACGCAGATATTAACGTCGATACGGTAATGGAAGTAGGAAGTCGAGAAGCCGTTTGGTTAGCTGTAGAGCGTGGTATTGGAATAGGTGTTGTTTCAGATATTGAGTTTAACCCTCATCCGAATTTAAAAACTCTAACAATCTCAAACGCAGAAATTTATACAACAGCCCATGTGACTTGTCTGAAAGATCGTAAGGAATCTAAAATCATCAAGATATTTTTCGATATCGCAGAACAAATGAAAAAAGAAAAGTCATTATTCTATACATCGCTCGATATTAAATAAGCGACTTATACTTATTTGCCAGCACTAAACTTATCACTTAGTTTTGGAAACCTTCACCTTTTCCTTAATGACGTAAGCAAGAAACAATGCACCATTATTGTGTTGAACGCCTAAAGTCAGCAAGGGGTCAATTTCGGAAGTTTTCATAGGCACTGAAACACTTCCCGTTAGGCCCCCAGCAGCGCACATGCGTGTTAAGTTGATTTACAATACCAATCAACCAAAAGCATTTCCAAACTTTTCGTTTTTATCACTCCGATCCTCTAAGTTGATTTGTGTTAAAATCAGCCAATAAAATTCGGAGCTAACGTCTTTTTACTATTACCAAGGACGCTTTTCGTTCAAAATCCCAGGGCTAGAATCAAGTGGCCAGACTGGACGAGCAACCTTGGTATAAGGAAACTTGGTAAAATCCCAGATCAGGCAGCCTGGGCTGGCGGTATAAATAATCTTTTCTGAAATCAGGGCGTATGAGCCATAAAAATGCTGCATGGATTTAACCACCAGCAATTTTTTTATAGAAACATCAACGCCGAAGTCTGTAAAAAATGCAGGGTGTGTATTTTGTGCCCGGGAAGAGTGGACGATAAAATCAACACCGTCACTATGAACCAACGCGGCATCCCCCATGTATCCTTTGGACCCCCCAAGGGATTCGACATAATAGTCTTTTCTAATTTTCATAACCTTAACGCGAAGATCAAGTGGTCTTCCCGACGATGGCCCAGTTTTACCCCCAAGCCGTAAGTCAAACTCAGCCCCTTCACCAGCACCACAGCATATTTGTGCTGCGACAGGATCCCATATACCACCGACAGCAACATCCTTGATACCCTGCTCGATCAAACGCGAAACGATAAACATGGAATCGCCTGCGGCACCAGCGCCAGGGTTATCCGCCATATCAGCCAGAACAACTGGCCGACCCTCAAATACAATAGCTTCATTGATGGCTTTTTCCATGTCCAAAAATTGTGGTGTGATTTCATCACGCATATTCCATAATTCATGCGCCAAGTTTTTTGCCAAATTGCGTCCAAGGTCAGGCTGATTGTCAGTAACTACAATGACACGTGCCCCCACTTCCGCCACGTCTGCCCACGGAAATCCATGACCTAAGGAAATTGAAAGAACATCATCAGTTTTTTCCAACTCTACCATTCGATCAACGAAGTTACTCATAGGATCTCGGGTTGTATGGAAAACACCGATCATCTGGCAGTCATGAACCGCAATGTGTGGCGCGCACTTACCATTGAGCGTGGCTTCCATAATTGTCCACAGCTCCTCAGCCCGTGCTGCAAAGTCGGTGTGAGGATATTCCTTGTAAATTACCAGCGCCGTAATTTCGTCGATGAACTGGCGCGAGATATGGCAGTGTAGGTCAAATTCAACACCAATAGGAATGTCAGGGCCGACAACACTGCGGATATGATGTACAAGATCACCCTCACAATCATCATATCCCTCAGCAACCATAGCTCCGTGTAAACTGAGCATCACCGCATCAACCGGCATGGCAGCTTTTAGGTCAGTGACAATTTCATCGCGGTATGTCTCGTGGGTTTTTTTAATAACCAATCCTGATGGTGTCGCAAAAGTACAGAGGCTTTCTATGACCTCCCAACCACGCGCCCGTGCACGATCACGCCAAATCACCAGCGGCACACCAAACATGTTGATGGCTTCAGGATGATTGCCACCACGAACCAAATATGTTTCCTCGAATGCTTGTGTATCGGTTGGCAACGGCCCACGAGTGTGGGTTTCTGTGCCCAAGCAGGCTGTAAATATTTTTAACGTCATATTTTTACTTCCCCATTTTACTTAAACTGATGATATCAGGTACAGATCTTTCTAGGTCTACGTTGCTCACCAAATACCCCTCAAGGGCACTGGGATCCCCTTGTTTCACAGCAAGTCTGCAACATTTCACCGCAGTCTTATAGTTCTGTAGAACACCTTTTCCTTCGTTATACATAGCACCCAGAATACTTTGAGCATCGGCATTCCTTTGTTCGGCAAGAGGTGTCCATTCACGCATAGCAGTTGTGAAGTCACCACTATTAGCAGCAGCTTGACCCTTTTGGAAATCAGCACTTTCAGTATCACCTATACTTCCAAGAAGTAGTGTGATGGTTAGACAGAGTGTTGTGGTGAGGTTTTTCATACAACGGCTTTAGCAGAAGTTGTGTGGAATGGAAAATTACAAACAAATTGTTTTATTTTTAGTCGATGTCTTCAACATCAACTCCATACTCTGATATCTGTTCACCAGAACAACAGGGTGAGATATTGATTCCACATTTGACGCATTGCTTATGCCCACGATCCCCAGTTAAACTTGTAGATAAAATACAATGCCGAAAATTATGGTCATAACTATTCCAGTCATCCACCAATTAGTCTTTACTCTCATTAGGTCTTGGTATGCTTTAAAACCGGCTATAAGTGTATGAATAGGTTCACCACCTTGAACTCGTTTCTCATAATAGGCTTATATTACAACCGGACATAAAACTTTAATTTCAGTCAAAAGAATTTTCCTCATATTTAAAGGGTTTAGCTACGGGGTCTACTTTTCCCAATTTCTGCCAAAACGTAATGGGTGACGGCTATCCATTCAACACCAGTAGGGAAAGCGATGTTCCAGATGATGAGCGTCTTAGCTGAATTTGAACGATCTATGATCCAGGAGCGGGTTAAAGCGGGCTTGGCGAGAGTAAAAAAGCACGGCACAAAATTAGGCAAACCGCTCGGTCGTCCTAAAGTGACAGGTAAAATCGAGAAAGCAGTTCTGAACGCAAGAGCAGAAGGAACCGGTAAGCGCAAAATAGCGAAGCAGCTTAGTATCGGTGTTAGAACTGTAAACCGGATAATTTCGGATGCCGCCTGATAAATTGGAAAATAGGCGGGTTTGTAAGTTTCACCTCGTGAAGGCGGATGCCCCTAACTGAGAGAAATAGATGGCCAAATTAACACCTAGAATTCTTGACGAGATCACGGCATCGTTCCATCGAGTTGGTGGCGAAGTGTATTTGGATGAACTTGCTTTGCGCCATCCGCCAACTTTATGCTTATTTCTGGGCAGGGTACTTCAGGCTGTGATCAAAGCTGGAATACTAAAAACTGCCAACTCAATAAATTTAAATGAAGCGATGGAAGTCGCTAGCGCCCGGTTAGCCAGATTGGTCGTTGAAGAATGACTAAAATTTATTTATGCCCAATCAAAAATAACCCCGATTTACCCGCATTTTTCCAAGAGCATTTGCGGAGGCGCATCGTCGAAAGCGGTGGTTATTACTGCATCGCTTGGCGGCTAATCCGTCGTTACCGCGAAGGTCGATATTGCTTAGCTAATAAAGCTGGGTAAGGCTATACCTCAACTTCGCCAAGATACCGGGTGATGAAACCTGGGGCCATTGCGGCTGGCATGGCGGTACTGGCAATAGTGGGCCTAAGACTGCGGAGGTAAAGAAGTGGATAGGTGATACTCAAGGATCAAGGTGGTCTGGGTATCGATTGGAGAAGCTGGAGCAACATTTGCATTTCCAGAGGCTGCTAGATTGACTGTTAATCAGCTTGTCGCAGGATCTAGTCCTGCTGCCGGAGCCAACACCCCAGTAACGTGGGGGTTACGAGAGTAGTGTATCAGAAACGTGCATAACTATAGGGCGCGAATCTGACGCGCTTTCCTCATATCGTTGGGCTCGTTGACCTAATTCTCTTAAGAACATCAACCGCTCGTGAGGGTATAAACCCATGATATCTCAAGGTCATATCTAATCGCTCATGCCCCATCAAAAGCTGCAAGTCTCCAAGGTCAGCAGAGTGGTAACTGCTAGGTAAGCAAACGTATGCCTTAGATCGTGATCACGCAAAGGTTTAACACCTATATCGAAGCATGCTCGCTTCACTATCTTGTTCATCAAAGCACTAGCACTAGTACCATCATTGCTTGCGTAGCGGCTACTCCGCTTCACGAAGGGGGTGCCATTAATATAAAATTATATTTTTTTATTAATGGCTTGCAGATTATCTGAATTTGAGTACCACAATTAGTCCCACAGAGTGATTTGTAT
>CALJEW010000104.1 GCA_938074585.1 uncultured Rhodospirillales bacterium
TCTGGTGATGCGCTATCATATCCATAGTGCGCGCAGCCGGATCACCGACCATTTGAGGGATCAATGATTAAAGGCAACGTCGTTTGTGTCCTGAGTCTTGTAGCGTAAACCTGCGAAGGCGCGAATTGGTCCGTTGCTGACTAATGTTTGTATTGGGTTGACATACCTGTGGGTCTCTTTTGGGTCATTTCCGGAAGTTTTCATAGGCACCAAAACACTTCCGCTTAGCCCCCTGACAGCGGACATTGAATTTGAAAATCTCGATTTCGTAGATATAACTTCCACTTTGCGCACGAAAGCAGCCATTGTCAGGCGGTGAGATTTGAGTCGGCTTAGTGCCAAAAGCGGAAATTAGTTGAAACCGGCCATCGGTCATTTTAAACAACTATTAAATTCATCTACCATCGTTAACAAAAGTAAAAATGGTTTACGGTTTATGGCGATACGGATTGATAATTCCTAATCACAAAGAACAGTATATAAATTGAATTATTGGCACACCAAAAATTAGTAGCATCGTTATTTTCTGGTTAAACAGATACCAAAGTGTGACCGTTTTTTTGAAATATGTCAGTCATGGATGCTCCTGTTACGTCAGTAATGACGATTGTGCCTACGGGCAAAGCCGCCCAATGGTGTGTATCAGCCCGGTTTAATTTATCCGCATGGCCTAGGGCAATGGTGCGGATTGATTTGCGTATAATCAACTCTTTAAGGCGCGTTTGGCTCGGCTCCGTTTCACCAATGCCATGGACCGGCGATAAGGCATCCCCTGATAAAAAGGCAATGTCGAAGGTTAAGTTTTCTAGTGCGCGTTCTGCTATGGGGCCCAGCATTCCTTGTGATAAGCGCCGCAGTTCTCCGCCCAACAAAATCAATCGAATAGGGGCGACTTCACATAATTTAAACGCCACCGAAAGAGATGCAGTTACGATTGTTAGTCCGGGCAGCGCTTCGGCTTGGTCCGCAATAATATCAGCCAAGGCACCCGCGCTGGTTCCAGAATCTAAAAACAAGGTTTGCTCTGCGGTTATATGGGTCGACGCCGCTTCTGCAATTCGGCGTTTTTCTTCTTTAGCAAAATTGGCGCGTTGTTCTAGCGATCGTTCTGCTACGCCTACCGATGCCGCCGCACCGCCTAAGGTTCTGGTTAATAATCCTTGTTCCGCCAACCGCGATAAGTCTCTGCGCACCGTGACCGGAGACACAGCTAGGGCATGTGCCATGTCTTCTATCGTGCAGGGCTGCCCCTTCACAAGAACCAGTATCTTTTTATGTCGCTCGGCAACTTTCATTACTTGTAGCCTGCAAACTTAACGGCTTGGCGCAAGGATTCGATCATGCTGCGCTCATCGGCAATGCCTTTGCCCGCAATATCGAAGGCCGTTCCGTGGTCAACAGACGTTCTGATGACCGGCAAGCCAACGCTCACATTAACACCAGCTTCAATGCCCATAGCTTTAACCGGGCCGTGCCCTTGGTCGTGATACATGGCAACAACCAGATCATAATCGCCGCGTGCCGCTACAAAAAACAGAGTGTCAGCTGCTAGGGGCCCTGTCACTGACCAGCCTAAGGCATTAGCTTTTTCAATTGCGGGCGTAATTTTCTCGGCCTCTTCACCATTACCAAAAAGCCCACCTTCGCCAGCATGGGGGTTAATGGCACAAACGCCAATTTTGGGTTCCCGTCCAAGCATTTGAACCAAAGCCGTATGTCCGCGCTCAATGGTGCGGAAGACCAGACCGGGCTCAATCTTGTTGATAGCATCGATAAGGCCAATATGCGTGGTGACATGAATGACCCGCAAATTTGGGGCTGTCAGCATCATCGAGACTTCTTTGGTGTTGGTTAAATCGGCAATCATTTCCGTATGGCCCGGATACATGTGACCAGCCATGTGTATGGCTTCTTTGCTTAAAGGAGCGGTGCAAATGGCTTGTATCTCTTTTTTCATAGCCATTTCAGTTGCCATTTTAACGCATTGAAATGCAACTTCCCCACCCAGTTCAGTGTTCTGTCCGTATGGAAAATCATTGGGGATGGTGGCAGCATCGATGCAATAAATTGTTTTTGCATTTTCAAAAGTGGCTTCATCCACACTCAAACACGTTTCGACTTTAACATCTTGACCCAAAATTCTGGCTGCATCGCGTAAGCGGCCTGAATTACCAATGACGATTGGACGGCAGTTTAAGTGTGAAAGACCTGCGTTATATGCGCCAACAATAACTTCTGGGCCAACGCCAGCCGGGTCGCCCATTGTTATGCCTATTACGGGGAGTGTCATAAGTTTTCCTTTTCGAATTCGGAGAAATGAGTGTTGAGATACGTTTGAATAGTACTGAGCGCTTTGTCGTCACCAAAACCACCAGATTTAAGAACAATATGGCATATTTGGTTGTCAATCATCGCAGCGCCAATGGGGATGCCGGGTAAAATTTCATCAATTAGGTCAATGTGGTGAACACCTAATTTATCAAGGGCTGCCCGCGCCGTAGCGCCACCTGTCAGAAACAAAGTCCGGGCTAACAGTGGGATAGGGATGGCGGTTTTTATGAATGGCTCTATCAGATTAGGTGATAATGTTTGCGCCGGGTCGGGTGATGGTAAATGTGTTACAACACTTGTTCCTTGTTGCAATAAAGAGTGCTGGCGGGACTGATCTTCGTTTGATAATTCGCCTTGTGCATTGGTTTCAAGTTTTACCAAATCTAATTGTGCGATCTGCTTATGCGATGCTTTGGCGGCACTGCCGATTAACCAAAGAGTTGGAGGCAATAGATGGAAAGGTTGGTGGGTGTCAGGTGAGTTCATATTAAGGGCTAAGCTGCGGGTTAGACCACCTGATCCAGCGTAATGACATTGCCCCAAAACGCACGTTGCAGCCTCTATTGCCCGATCCATATGTTCGCGGTCTGGCGCATCTATCAGGTAAATGCTTGCGGGTTCGGTTTTAGATTGATTAAACCAATTCTTTAAGCTGTTTTCATCGTATGGGGTGTGCTGGCAGTTTAAATGCTTTGTGGGGCGTCTTAATCCGCCAAAGATGGTCAATAAATTACCATCGACATCTGTTAAATTCTGACCCCGACCATATTCTGACAAGCCAAACGTTTCGCCAAAAATTTTAACTTGGCCCTGTTCAACCGTGCGCCCCTGTTCTGGAAATGCCGGGCATATTAGGATGGGTTTTTTGGGTGCCGTGGAAATTAAGGTTTCAACATATGCCCGGACATGGCCTCGAAGGGTCGAATCAATTTTGAGAAACAGCGTTCTACATTCAGCTCCTTCTATTGAGCTCTCAGCTTTCAGTACTTTACGAACGGATTGTGTTGCTCGTTC
This sequence comes from uncultured Rhodospirillales bacterium, assembly GCA_938074585.1. GTDB lineage: Bacteria > Pseudomonadota > Alphaproteobacteria > Rhodospirillales > Casp-alpha2 > JABMNT01. The sequence continues at coordinate 3,346 of CALJEW010000104.1, forward strand.
GACCTGTTTTTCTCGTACATCAAGATCAATAACCTCAACTGCGGCTTGGCGATTAAGGTTCGCTTTGAAGCCGAGCGAAATTCGAGGGTGAATGCCATGAGTTAAAAAAGCAGCAGCGGAATCCGGATGATTTCGCGCACGAATTTCCGTGGGAAAAGGATGCGCAACGGAAACAGAGCGGAAATGGGCCCGGCGCTGCACCCCAGC
>CALJEW010000105.1 GCA_938074585.1 uncultured Rhodospirillales bacterium
GTTCGGATAAGCAAAAAGAGAGATCGATGATTTATAGGTATCCAACAGATCTCTATTTTTAGTATACTGTTCGGTAAGCTCTTGATCTGAAAGCGCCTTTACGTTCCAATGATTGAATAAGTGATTTCCAAAACGAAAAAGTTTATGCCCGTCCCAATGCTTTAGATCATTAATATTTGCCATTTCTCCTTGGTCTATACGTTGCTTCTCTTCGTGCGCTTTACCCTTATTTTTAACAAAATCAGCATAAAGCCTAGGGCTCAAGCTCAAATGATACGGGGGCCTGATGCCGTTTTCATTAGCAAATTTGCCAAATGGGTGGTCAAGTTCGCCCAAATAATCTGCCATTGCCGATGCCAAAAAGGCACCGTTATGGATTGGGTCTAAGTTCAAAAATACAACAGCAGGCAAGTTCATTTGTTCCAGAATAGGGAACGCGTTACGAAATATTCCTGCCCACCCATCATCAAAAGTAAGAATAGCCGATCCAATCGGCACATCGTCGCCCAATAACGCATCCGGATGAATGACATTAAAGTTTTGGGCTATCCATTCGACTTGTTGATGGAATAATTCTGGGGATGCCGTCAAAGAATGCCGTTCCGCAAACCCAGAAACATCAAGGGACACATCGTGAAAAACAAAAACACTGACGCCATTCTTTAGCGTTCGCCGTACTTTTGGTGCCAGGCTGGCCGTTAATCCGACCCCCGATTGCAGGATGCTGCGAAGGAGACTATTCACTGGCAATCTTCACAGTTTTCAGAAATGCTGACATGTTAACATCTGATGGCGAAGCAAAACATTTCTCTACATATGCCCGAGCATAGTCCCGCTCTTGAATATATGTGCTTTGATCAAGATCGGAAATTTCTTGGAACGCGGCTTGTAAGTCATCGAGATTTTGGGCGCGCCACTTTAAATGCGCAGATTCAAATAGCGGGTCGTTCTCAATACCTTCGTTATTATCAATTTTAATTGAAGGAACTCCTAGATATACAGCCGTCATTGCGACTGTCGTTCCTTGATAAATGACAACATCTGCTGCTTTTAATGACAGAAACAAATCGTTCTCTGTGCTTTTGAGCACGGGCCCGTTGGGATGGAGTTCTATTCCTGCCTTGTCTGCTATGCCTGTTAACGGCAATGCCGGATGTTCGCGGACCGAGAAGACAGTATCACTAAACTTCTTTGCAGCCATTTCTATAAATCTAAGCAGAGCCGCCATATTTGGTAGCGCTTCGAAAACAACAAGAACGTTCCGAATGGCTTTGCGGTGTTTCGCGCGGGGATGAATATCGCGCGGTACTGTTCTCCGCAAATCGCACCCTGCAAGGATATTGTCTGGATTATGGTTGCCCAGACTCAAAAAAACGTCTTTCGCTCCAGACCCCGTACAGACAATCAGATCCGGAGCGGGTCGAAAAGGTTTTTCTGCGTCTGCAATATAGTTCTTTAAATGTGAAGGCAGAACCGCGCAATGTAGGAAGCCAATGCGATCTCTGTTTTGAATGCGCCCCTGACGATCTATTGCATGTTCCCAAGGATTGTTTTCATAGATATGAATAATACGTGCTGATGAATAATGCTCCAGCATGCGAGCCGTAGCCAACTCAATCATTAGCCCATGGAACATATGGGGCCGGGCACAGTTGATATCGTCAGATAAAAGGTCTTTTGCATTTCCGCCAAAAGGTAGCAAAAAGTCGACGGCTTGAATTTGGTTGAAAAGAACTTCCTTTAACGCCTGCCCAAAGTCTCCCGCGCGGATAAACGAACCCAAACTCGTAACCGCATCAACATTTCCAAGTTCAGATTTATGGCGCAGTGTTATAATGCGCGATGGATCACCTTGTATCGTTCCGCAAACAACTACCTGCTCTCCATTTTTTTGCAAATAGGTATAAAGATCACCAAAATAAGGATCAATAAACCGGCCGTCCTTAAAAGATCCAACACTTAATTGTGTTACAACAATCACATCCGCTTGCTTTGGTTGCGACACAGCTCTTTCAACCTGCCACCATTGAACAAACCACATAACTTCAGCGAGCACTTGCCGTATTGTTCTGAGGCGAGAGGTAAATGCCTGCCAACCCCACTTCATTCGGTCGAATAAGGGAACTACTATCAATTGACTTTGCACTTCTGCCAAGTGTCCTAATAGAACAGGATCATCCGTTTGTTGGTTAATATCGCCTTTGCTAACCGACGAAAGAAAACATAAGCGGCGCCAAAGTGCAGCGTTAAAGCGATCTCGAGATGCCAGCCACGTATACCACCAAATTCTTTGGTCCCCATTAGTAACATTCATTGCTGTAACGATGTCCTTAAAAACGTTAACAACTTCATCGTTATGGGGACCAATTTTCGAACCGGGTGTGTTATACTGATCTGTCATTGGCAAGATAAATTCCTGACAAAGAAGGTCCTACACATTGTCAGAAGCGCCAATAGATATTTCAAACGGAATATTATTAGAATGTAAGAGTTGTGCCTCTGAATTTGCGGTAAATATGATAGGCACTTCGCCGCGTTTGATAAATCCAAGCTTGGGTAGCGCACTTGCGATCTCGCTTTGCTTAACTGACCAGATATGAATAGATTGAACATCAGACGAAAACTGCTCAATTCCTTCTGAAATAAGCCGAGCGAACCCCATTTTATCTTTAGGAGCAACCAGCCAATCAACAACGGCGAGAACCATGTTTCCAGCCATATCGCGGAAACGTCTGAAGACCATAAGCCCCGCAAGTTTCCCTTTATGATGCAATGTCAAAAACTGATAGCTAGCATTGGGATGTTTTAGATAACGAAAGCGAAACCAAGCCGCATCATGAACCACTGTAAAATTAAAATTCGGATTTAGCTGTGTCCATAATGCGTCAATTTCATCATCTGTTGGATATGCGTCCTGGACTTGAATGTCCATCGTCACGAGCCGAACAATGCTCCTCAACGCACAAGAGAACAGTTTATCCAATCCAATCACTAAATGCTTTACAGAACGCAGGCTTGATTCCCGTTGGAAGACGCCTGCCGAACGAATACGAATATAAGCTTCACATCGCATGTGATTAAAATGAAAAAAATCTAATCGTTTAACGTATCCCGGCATAGAGCTTTGGTTGGGCGTTCCGTATATTAACTGTAGTCCAGCACTCTCAGCACGGCTACGTGTTTCCGCAACTAATCGCCCAAATACACTCTTATTTACATATGATTGTGGGTCTTTATCACTTTCATACAATTCAATAGGGCTTCCCGACCGACGAAACTGCTCAGCGGTATAGGTATCACCTATCTCTCCACCAATAATGACCTTTCCATCAACCCACAAGCGCTTAGGGGTAATTGAAGTTGTTGCAATAACTTGATCCCCAACGGTAGCTACACTCAAAAACCCCCGCCCTGCAGGGTTGCTTGCGCCTAGTTTCCAACGGAATAACTCCGGCGACCAGACAGCATCGGCATCTAAAGGAAGAAAACTTTGCAAAAAGTCCGAAACACTCTCGGCACAAACCTCTGCACCATCGTCCTCGACCGTTGCCCAGAC
>CALJEW010000106.1 GCA_938074585.1 uncultured Rhodospirillales bacterium
CTGCTGCAAAGAAAGCCGCTTCTGCTAAAAAAGCCGCGCCAAAGAAAGCTGCTTCTGCTAAAAAAGCCGCGCCAAAGAAAGCTGCTGCGGAAAAGGCAGTCGTCAAAAAACCCTCTGCTAAAAAGGCTGTACAGAAGAAAGCTAATGCTAAAAAGCTGTCATTAAAAAATAAGGGTTAGAACCTAATATACCCGGCCAAATAATCTATAAAAACGAGGTCCTCATGAACATTCATGAATATCAAGGAAAGCAGTTGCTTTCAAAATACGGGGTTCCAGTCCCGCGCGGTCATGTTGCATTTACCGTTGAAGAAGCCGTAAAAGCTGCCGAAGAATTAGGTGGTTCCGTCTTTGTCGTTAAATCACAAATCCACGCAGGTGGGCGGGGTGCAGGCCGATTTCAAGACAATCCAGATGGCAAAGGCGGCGTTCGGGTTGTAAAGACCATTGAAGAAGTTCGTGAAAACGCAGAACAAATGCTGAACCATGTTCTGATTACTAAACAAACCGGCGAAGCAGGTAAAAAAGTTAATCGGATTTATATTGAAGAAGGCTGCGATATTGCCCGCGAACTTTATGTGGGGATGTTGCTTGACCGGGAAACATCGCGTTTGACTATGATGGCATCGACTGAAGGCGGCATGGAAATTGAAGAAGTTGCGGAAGCAACGCCTGAAAAAATCTTAAAAGTTGCGATTGATCCGGCAACGGGAATGCTTCCCTTCCACGCCCGTCAATTGGCTTTTGGCTTAGGCCTTAAAGGCAAACAGGTTAGTGCTGCAGTTAAACTTATGCTTTCTATGTACAAAGCATTTACAGATCTTGATTGTTCGATTGTTGAAATCAACCCATTGGTTGTGACCGGTTCTGAGGACGTTATTGCCTTAGACGCCAAAATCAACTTCGACGACAACGCACTGTATCGCCATAAAGATATTGAAGCGATGCGGGACGAGTCAGAAGAAGACCCCGCTGAATTAGAAGCGGCTAAACACGAGTTGAACTATATCAAACTTGATGGGTCTATCGGGTGTATGGTTAACGGTGCCGGTCTTGCGATGGGTACTATGGATATTATCCAGCTTTATGGTGGCAGCCCGGCTAACTTCTTAGATGTTGGCGGCGGAGCAACTAAAGAACGCGTAAGAAAAGCGTTTAAAATCATTTTATCTGATGACAATGTTGAAGGTATTTTGGTTAATATCTTTGGCGGCATTATGCGTTGTGATATTATTGCCGAAGGCGTTGTTGCTGCGGCCCGTGAAGTCAGCCTTAAAGTACCCTTGGTCGTTCGCCTTGAAGGCACCAACGTGGAACAAGGCAAACAAATTATGGCCAATTCTGGCCTACCTATTATTTCCGGTGATAATCTGGCCGACGCGGCAGCAAAAATTGTCAAAGCTGTGAAGGAGGCCAAATAAATGTCAGTACTTGTAAATAAAAACACCCGGCTGATCTGCCAGGGCTTCACTGGCGCTCAAGGGACTTTCCATTCCGAGCAAGCCATTGCTTACGGCACCAACATGGTTGGTGGCGTAACACCGGGCAAAGGTGGCTCTAAGCATTTGGATTTACCTGTGTTCGACACCGTTAAGGAGGCTGTTGCGAAAACCGAAGCCAATGTTTCTGTAATTTATGTGCCGCCGCCGTTTGCTGCGGATGCCATTTTAGAAGCCATTGATGCGGGCGTTGAGTTAGCGATTTGTATTACCGAAGGTATTCCCGTTCAGGACATGGTTACGGTTAAACGGGCTTTGGAAAATTCAAACACACGTTTGATCGGGCCAAACTGCCCCGGAGTAATTACACCAGGCGAATGTAAAATCGGTATCATGCCGGGCCATATTCACAAACCAGGTAAAGTTGGTATCGTGTCGCGCTCGGGCACGTTAACCTATGAAGCGGTTGCACAAACAACAGCTGCTGGATACGGACAGTCAACCTGTATCGGTATTGGAGGTGATCCGGTTAATGGCACGAACTTTGTTGATTGTTTGGAAATGTTTGTTGAAGACGACCAAACAGAAGCGATTGTCATGATTGGTGAAATTGGCGGCTCAGCTGAAGAACATGGCGCTGCGTTCCTCAAAGCTTCTGGTACTAAAAAGCCAGTTGTTGGATTTATTGCCGGCGTTACAGCTCCTCCGGGTCGTCGTATGGGCCATGCAGGCGCTATTATTGCGGGAGGTAAAGGCGGAGCTGAAGATAAAATAGAAGCTCTTAAAGAGGCTGGCATTCACGTCACTGATTCGCCTGCAGGCATTGGTGAAACGATGGTAAAAGCTTTCGGTTAAAGATAATGGCCTTGGTTAAAAAATAGAATACTGGGGCCGCAACGCATAAGGGAGGGCGCGTCGTTAACGGCGCTCCATTTGAGGATGACAGAACTCGATCCGACACAATTCCTCTACTCGGGTAATCAGGTTTACGTAGCTGAACTTTATGAACGCTTTCTGGATGATCCGGGTAGCGTTGATATCAATTGGCAAGAATTTTTCGCTGACTTACATGACGATGAACGCAATGCCAGCTCAGAAATTCAGGGTGCCACATGGGCACCATCTGATTCGAGTATCGTTGGCCAAGCCGATCTCGCTCCTTTATCTGAACGTATGATAGACGGGCACG
>CALJEW010000107.1 GCA_938074585.1 uncultured Rhodospirillales bacterium
AAAATTTAGTTAAATTTTTTTTAAATCAATGGGTTAAGACGGTGATTATAGCGAGCTAGGTCTTCTTTAATTTCCTGCACCTGCCTAAAAATTAGGCAAGTGCAAATTATGTGTGCAGGTCAATCTGAATAAATGTTGATATTAATAAATCCGTTGGGTTCTCATTTACTTACGCAGAATTTAAGCATTCTTTGACCCGCCTTATGGCTTCTATAATATTTCTCGTTGAATTGGCATACGAAAACCGAACGTATCCTTCACCCAAAGCGCCAAAGCTAGTGCCTGAAATAATCGCGACACCCGCTTCATTCAGAAGTTTGTTTTGCAAATCCATTGAACCAATACCGGTTCCGGTGATGTTTGGGAATGCATAGAATGCACCGCCAGGTTCTGGGCATTTGAAGCCGGGAACAGCATTTAATTCATCAACAATCACGCGACGGCGTTGATCGAAGGCTTTGACCATTTCATCAGCGGCGTCTTGTGGGCCTTCAAGGGCTGCTATGCCAGCGAATTGCGCTGATGCGTTGACGCAAGAATGAACGTTGATGGAAAGACGCGTTGCGTGTTCGATCAAGTTTGAAGGCCAAACACCGTATCCCATACGCCACCCTGTCATGGCATAGGTTTTAGACCACCCATCCAGCATAATTACCCGGTCGTGCAAATGTTTATATTCTAGCAGACTTACGTGCTCGCGCCCATCGTACAACATGCGTGCATAAATTTCGTCAGACAGAATAGTTACATGAGGATGCTCAGCCAGTCCATTAGCCAGCTTATCCATTTCAGATCTAGGAACAGCGCCACCTGTGGGGTTGGAAGGCGTATTTAAAATGATCAATCGTGTTTTCGGAGTAATCAAAGAAAGTACCTCATCCGCATCAAAGGCATAGCCGGATTCTTCGTGCAAAGGCATGGGCACAGGTGTGGCATCAGTGAAATTGATAACGCTTTCATAAATCGGGAATCCGGGGTTCGGGTACATGATTTCAGCGCCCGCTTCACCAAACATTGTGATCGCGAAGAACATGGTGACTTTGCCGCCAGGCACGATCATTACGTTTGCAGGGTCAACGGTTACTTTGCGGTACTTAGCAATGTCAGCCGTGACCGCTTCACGTAGCTCTGGAATGCCGTTAGCCGGAGTGTAACCATGGTGACCATCGCGCAAGGCTTTGACGGCCGCTTCAACAATATGATCTGGAGTTTTGAAATCAGGCTGGCCAATGCCTAAGTTGATAATATCTTTGCCTTGGGCTGCCAATGCGTTGGCGCGGGCTAAAACTTCAAAAGCGGACTCTGTCCCTAATCGTGATAAAGCTGCTGCTGTTTTCATAAACGTGTTATCCCTTAATGACGAATCAGTTTTTTGAAATGATTAATACAAATTTTGAACGGGGAAGGGAAGGCGAATTATTAGGGGTGGAAGACAATAACAGTGTTGTAATGCTTAAGGATTTGATAGTTCAGTGAGAGGAATTGCGCATATATACATTTGGACAAGCAGCGTGTGTTGGTAATTGTAAAATTTTTTCTCGCAGCCCAATCTTATCCAAAAAGTAAATAAAGGCCTCTAAGGGCCAGTCCTGATATTCGCCTAGAACATGCAAGTTAATTCTTTGGTTGGGTTCAAAAGGTGCTTCGGATGTGTTTATCTAATCATAAAGCAAGCCGTCAAAATCAAAGCTACGGAAGGCACCAAAAAGAATAAGGTTGATGCGCTTTGTTTACAAGAGGCTTGAAGTCGATAATTTACTTTTCAAGGGAATTTCGAACTTCTTGCTGTTTTAAAGAGCACAATATCTTGAATCGTTTCAGCGCTTTCAGTGCTATAGGATGGGAACCGTGATGCTGAATACTGGCCAAATTTTGCGGCCCCAATTATGGGGCCGCCCTGATTATTTATCAACGCAGAAGTATTTTATTAAGCGTCTGCTAGTTCTTCAGGCAGGACAAGGTTCAAAAAGATCGCCAAGAAAGCGGCAGGTAACAGGCCAGACGCTAACAAGACTTTTGCTGTTCCTGGCACATGTTGCAGGGCCTCTGGGACCAATTGAAGGCCAAGGCCAACAGATAAGGAAACGGAAAAAATAACCATGTTCCTCGGGTTCCAGTTGACGTCCGCAAGCATCGAGACCCCTGCAGAACAAACCATACCAAACATCACAATCACGCCGCCGCCTAAAACTTCAATCGGCACTGTTGAAATGATGGCACCTATTTTTGGAATAAGACCACAGAGAATCAAGAATATCGCGCCAAAAGTCACAACATGGCGGCTCATAACGCCGGTCATCGCAATCAAGCCAACGTTTTGGCTGAACGATGTGTTGGGCAAAGCGCCAAACAATCCGGCAATTGCGCTGCCAATGCCGTCGGCATAAGTGGCACCTGAAATTTCTTTAGATGTCGCTTCGCGTTTGGCACCGCCTTTGGTGATACCAGATACATCGCCAACGGTCTCGACCGCGGAAACAAAAGCCATAGCGCAGAAACCAATGATTGCGGCGACACTAAATTCAAAACCAAAATGGAACGGATCAGGCATTGCAAAGGATGCGGCCCGACCAATATTGTCAAATTGTACCATGCCCATGAAGTAGGCAACGATGTATCCAACTAAAATTCCAATCAAAACGGCTGCCGTCGACATCATGCCACGTTTGATAAACTTTAATCCAAGCGTGACGACAATTACAACCAAAGCCACAGACCAGTTTTGAAGGCTGCCAAACTCAGGCTTTCCAATGGCAGGAACACCGCCTGCTGCATATTGTATCCCGACTTTAACCAACGCCAGACCAATCATCAAAACAACAAGACCTGTGACCAGCGGCGGTAAAGCAAACCGAATTTTCCCAATGACTGTCCCTAGTAGGGCATGGAAAATACCACCGACAAGAACACCACAAAATAATGCGCCCATAGCATCGACACCTTTACCGGCAACTAACGGTATCATGATCGGTAAAAAGGCAAAGCTTGTCCCTTGAACAATTGGTAATCTTGCACCGACCGGTCCGAAGCCAATGGTTTGGAATAAAGTTGCAACACCAGCAAAGAACATTGACATCTGTATCATATAAATCATTTGTGGGAAATCAGGTGAGTTTGATCCAAACCCAAACCCAGCAGCCCCACACACGATAATCGCAGGCGTTACATTCGATACAAACATCGCGAGGACGTGTTGAATGCCAAGTGGAATGGCTTGCGCCAGTGGCGGCGTATAATCCGGATCAGAAAGTTGCTCCGGTGTTCCTATTGAATTATTAAATGACACGATTTTAAACCCCCATATTGTTTATGTGATTAAACTCAATGCGAAAACTGTCCCATAGAGGCATGTGCCTCTTGGTTGCTAGTTTCGCATGGATGAGGTGAAAAATAGAAACTTTAGATGAAATACAGTATTATTAAATAACAGTTGATAATGCTGTATCTTATTTTAACCCGTTGTTTTTTCTATTTTTTTCTGAGTTTTTAGTATAGGATATAAAATCGTTTTGGCCGGATTCCTTTACCTTATAAATCGTCTCGTTAGCACAACGCATTGAAAATTGCGAATCGGTTGCGTCATCTGGATATATTAAAATGCCTAAACTCGCACCAACCTTATAGTCCTTAGCCACGATTAAAACCGGTTCAGTTAATGCATGAATTATAGTTTGAGCGATATGCCCAGAATCATCCATGTGGCTGATTCGTTCTAAGGTAACAATAGTTCATTACCGCCAACACGGGCTGTGGTATCGTTGGGACGTGAACAGTGAAGCAGCCGTTCTGATACAGTCTTTAATACAATGTCTCCCGACTAATGACCCAGGGTGTCGTTAATGGGTATGAATTTGTCCAGATCGATATATAGCAAAGCAAGAATGCATTTTCACGTTTGAACCAAACCAACGCGCATTCTAGTTGATCTTCAAATAGATGTCGGTTCGGAAGTGCGGTGATCAGGCCATGACGGGCAATATACTCCATTCGCTCTTCATGGCGTTTTCGAGATGTAATGTCGCGAATAATCGACGTAAAGCTTCGATAATAACCGTCTTGAAGTAATTGGGTCACGTTTACTTTGATGGGAAAGTCAATTCCGTCACTACGCATTCCGATCATCTCTCGAAGGGTTTCTAAAATTTTGACCTTCTGGTTTTGAGATAATTAGAAATATAGCTACCATGGGCTGATTAAAATGGATCTAGCATTAAAATGAAAATTTTTTGCCCAATTAGTTGTTGATCCGTGTATATAAAAATTCCTTAATCTGACGGGTTTGCTGATTGATGTTCGCGCCGGTGCGCTGACTCCGAAGCTAAAAGGAGCTGAGTGATATCC
>CALJEW010000108.1 GCA_938074585.1 uncultured Rhodospirillales bacterium
CAAGCGGCTTCGGTTACGCGGCAGGTTATCAAAAAGAAAATTCTATTACGAGTTCCGACAGCGGAACACGTGTAGATGAGGGGAAACAAGATATTGGCTGAAGGTCATAGCCCACTAGCACAGTTCGAGATAAAGACATTAATCCCGCTGCAAGTTGGCGACATTAATGTATCGCTAACGAATTCATCCGTTTTCATGGTTGCCACGGTTTTGGCGATCAGTATGTTTTTAGTTATGGGAATGCGCCACAGCGCATTAGTCCCTGGCCGCTGGCAGTCAATGGTTGAGCTCAGTTATATATTCATAGCGAATCTTATTAAAGATACTGTAGGCTCAGAAGGGCGCCCATATTTTCCGTTTATTTTTACGGTCTTTATGTTTGTTCTTTTTGGCAACTTGTTCGGCATGCTGCCGTACACATTCACATTCACAAGTCATATCGTTGTAACATTTACAATGGCCCTGTTTGTGTTCTTAGGCGTTACGTTGATTGCAATTGCCAAACATAAATTGCGGTTCTTTACGTTTTTCATGCCGCCGGGTGTTCCCATGTATATGGCCCCGATACTGATCCCCATCGAGATCATTTCGTATTTATCTCGTCCAATTAGTTTAAGTGTGCGTTTGTTTGCCAACATGTTGGCCGGACACACGCTCATGAAAGTGTTTGCCGGTTTTGTTTTCGCGTTAGGTGTGTTCGGTATTGCCCCTTGGGTTTTCATCGTCGCTTTAACCGGGCTTGAAATTGTCATTGCCTTCCTACAGGCCTACGTATTTACGATTTTGACCTGCCTCTATCTCAACGACGCTCTGCACCTGCACTAGAGTGTTAACAATTATTACTTAATTATCAGATTTACTTAAAAAGGAATTTATTATGGAAATAGAAGCTGCAAAGCTAATTGGCGCTGGTTTAGCTGTTATTGGTGTTATTGGATCAGGTATCGGTATCGGTACAATTTTCGCATCCTTCATTCAGGCTGTTGGACGAAACCCGTCTGCGCAGGCTGCTGTGTTCCCAATGACCATGCTGGGCTTCGCCCTTGTTGAAGCTATTGCGTTATTCGCTCTAGTTATCGCATTGGTTATTTTGTTCGGCTAATTGAAGCGTTTTCGCCTAAACCGGACGGTTACACCCGTCCGGCATAAGCTCTAAAATCCAATAAAAGGATTGTTCGATGCCTCAACTAGACATATCGACCTTCTCGACTCAAATCGTTTGGTTGGTGATTACATTTTTTGCTTTATTTATTATTATGTGGCGGGTTGCCGTTCCGCGCATCTCTGATTCTTTGGAACAACGCCAAAATCGCATGGATGATAGCTTAAACAAAGCTGCAGAGTTTAAAAAAGAAGCTGAAGCTGCGATTGAAGCTTACGAAAAATCGTTAGCGGAAGCACGTGAAGCTGCTCATTCAGCCATTGCTGATGTAAACGCAAAGCTTTTGGATGAAACAGCAGCTAAAGACGCTGAACTAGGCACTAAGCTGAAAGCAATGCTAAGCGAAAGCGAATCAAGCATTGCCAAAGCGACGGAAAACGCGATGGACAATGTCCGTGTGGTTGCCGAAGAAGTGGCTAGTGCAGCGGCTGAACGTTTGCTTGGTGACGCTGTAGATGCGGGTGTAGTATCAGCAGCTGTTGATACCGCAACCAAATCCCGGAATTAGGAGAGTATATAGTGTCACATATGATACAAGATCCAACATTCTGGGTAGCCACTGCTTTTGTTGGCTTTATTATTGTTTTGATTTATCTGAAAGTTCCCGGCTCAGTCGGTGCACAATTAGATAAACGCGCAGATAAAATCAAAGCGGATCTGGATGAAGCCGAAGCGCTTTATAAAGAAGCCCAAGATTTATTAGCGTTATACCAGAAAAAACAACGCGATGCGGCTAAAGAAGCTGAAGCGATTGCAGGTAATGCCAAAATAGAAGCAGCACGGATGCTCGAAGAAGGGCGCGTGCATTTAGCTGAAACATTGTTACGACGCGAGCAATTAGCGAAAGACAGAATTATACAGGCCGAAGCACAGGCTATCGATGAAGTCCGGATCAAAACTGTTGACATTGCAATGGATGCAACGCACGAAATCCTCGCTAAAGGACTAGTAGCAGCTAAATCTGACAGTATGATTGATGCTGCTATTAAAGAATTGCCGAGCAAACTTCATTAAGAGAAATTGTACAGACAAATTATTAAGGGGAGCTTTTAGCTCCCCCTTTTTTATGACCAATTAAGAATGAACATTATCGGCTACAAATATCGACTTATGATTTCCTGAAAGCCCCCCTTCTTTCAGTAGCTAAACCACTATTTTTCTAAGTAGCTCAATGGTGGCTGGCTTTAACCGGTTCGGGGCGCAAACAAGCCAAATATCTTAATGCTTAAATGGTAATGGCTTTCCAAAAACCTAAGCTGGAACGAGTTTCTGATGACGGGCATTATAACACAAGCTATCGATTGCCCAAGTAATTGCTTCAGCTCTAGCATTAACAATCATTTTGACACTTTAAAAACATCCTATGGTGTGAATTTTTGAAATTTTAACATCGTTATCAAAACAAGGAGCAAACTTTATGCCGTGTGGGATAACAACTTTATATGCGT
>CALJEW010000109.1 GCA_938074585.1 uncultured Rhodospirillales bacterium
AACACATAGCTATCAGAAAATTTTGACTGATGAAGCAGCAACTAAAGTCAGTGCATATTGTTCGAGGCTGTGTATGCTTGAAGGATTTGCCGGACATGCAGAGCAAGCCAATATTAGGGTCCGTCGCTACCGTGGTAAAAACGTTCCGTATGGGACTGCTGCCGAATAATGAATATTCCTCGTACATCATCATTTCGTCTTGATGGTGAACGCGTCCTTGCTGCTGGTGGATCGTCCGGCATTGGTTTCGGTTGCGCCTCCGCCTCCGCGCTTGCTCAAGCGGGAGCGCATGTGGTTATTGGCGCGCGAACCGCCGTTAAGTTGTATTAAGTGGCATCAGATTGATGGCAAAAAAGAGTGTAACAGCCGCTGACGTAGCAAAGCTGGCAGGGGTTAGCCAGCCCACCGTAAGTCGGGTTTATGACGTTGAGACTAAATTACCCAAAATACTACAGTTAAAAGTCAAAACAGCGGCCGCAGAACTCTGTTATCGACCCAACAAACTTGCACGAACACTGGCGACGGTTCTGTTTTGGTTTATATGCGCCACATCAACAGGCGCTTTTCGACGATGCTTATCAGGGCGCTAACGCAAACGCCCATGATGGATAAGATCACAACGCCAACAAAAAGCCGCTCTAAATCGTAAAGGGATCCTGCTTCCAGTATGTAAGCGCCAATCCCATATTCAGCACCCAGCATTTCAGCTGCGACCAGAAGGATTATAGCAATAGCTAAGCTGATGCGGAGGCCGGACAAGATGCCTGGCATGGCACCGGGGAGTACAATTTTCGAGACAATTGTCGACCAAGATAATGAAAAACTTTGCCCCATTCGAATGAGTGATCGGTCAACATTATCGACCGCGCCATAGGTGGCGACGACTGTTGGTGTGAATGTACCAAAGGCGATAAGTGCATATTTAGACATCTCATCAATTCCAAACCAGATAACGAACAGCGGCAATAAAGCTATTTTGGGGATTGGGAAAATGGCTGCAACAAGCGGCACAAGGCCCGCCCGAACCAATGAAAAAAGGCCAATCATGACACCGACACAAATGCCAAAAGATGCCCCAATAGACGCACCAATAACCAATCGGATGACTGAAGGGAGCAGATGCTTCCACAATAGCCCACTGTTCCAAAGCTCAACAAATGTTGCAAAAACATCGGAAGGGCGGGGAACCGTTAGGTTCGAGATGAAACCCATCCGGGTGCCGATCTCGACCCCAATGATAAGTACAATAAAGGTAACGAGCCCAATCCAGCGTTTGGATTGAGGCGTAAATCCACCACCTCTAAATTCGACAGTCCGCGCAGTTTGTTGTTTCGCATCAGACATCAATCAACTCCTGATCCGCAGCCATGGCTTCTTCGCGCATCAAGTTCCACAGGTGTTTTTGTTTTGCGTCCAAATCCGCATCGCCCAACCCACGTTCCGCCAAGGGCTTCACGATTTCGATAATTTCACGAATTTTGCCTGGCCGGCGCGACAACACAACAATCGAATGCCCAAGACGAACTGCTTCATTCAAATTATGGGTCACATAAATCGCGGTGAACGGTTTTCGTTTCCACAAATTGATCAGATCATCAATTAAAAGCTCACGGGTTTGGCTATCAAGCGCCGATAGTGGCTCGTCCATCAACATCACGGCCGGGTTTACGGCTAAAGCACGCGATATGGCAACGCGTTGCTTCATTCCGCCAGACAGTTGTTTGGGTAAAGCTTTACGGAAGTCGGTTAATTTGGTCCGCGATAAGACATCAGAAATTATGGCTTCGGCTTCCACATCACTGAGCCCATAGTCTTTTAAAATCAGGCTAATATTGTTTTCCACCGTGCGCCACGGCAGCAAGGCGAAGTCTTGGAAAATGTATGTTAACGGGTTTAGGCTATCGGATGGAGGCTCGCCAACTTGCAAAACGCGCCCGATTGTTGGTTCTTCCAATCCACCGATTAAACGCAGAAGCGTTGATTTTCCGCAGCCCGATGGCCCGACAATGCATACGATTTTGCCAGCTGGAATATCAAGGTTAATACCTTCCATGACCTCTATGCTGCCGTAGGAATGGCCAATATTTTCTAAACGAAGATCCATTGAAGCCCGATGGATTATTATGAATTAAGAAAGCGGGGAGTAAATAAATTCATTCCCCGCTTGAGTTTAGTATTACGGATGTTAAAGCGTTTTGACGTAAGAGCCATCAACCAAAGTATCCATGTTGATCGAAGATTTGACCAGTTTTTCAGCTTTAAACCAGTCCAATTGCTCTTTAATAGACGTCGTGTTCAAAGCGGCTCCAGAGTTAATGCGCATGGCACCGTTGCGGATACTTGGCGCTGCTTTTTCGTAAGGCCGGGTGTTGTAGACATATTTGTGGATCAATTTGACCATGTCTTCCGCAGCGGCGTCACCTGCCGTTTTGTCAACAAGAGCCGCGTTAAAGTCAGCGGCACCCTTGGTAAAAGCAGCAATAAAGGCTTCTGTTTTTGCCCGCTCATAGGCCGCATTCGCGGCTGATGTGAATACTGATGTGACCTGATAATTTGGAAGGTAATCAGCTACGTTTCCGATTATTTTAACGGCTCCACCCTTCGCAAGACCCTTGGCGATGTGAGGGACAATTGACCACGCATCAATCTGACCAGACTTAAGAGCGCCAATAATAGCACCGACTTTTTGCAACGGCTTATATTTAAGCGAAATGCCTTCTTTTTTTGCGATCTTCGCGCCCATGAAATGGAAGGATGATCCAGATTGGGTTATTCCCCAAGACTTGCCACCCAATTGTGATGCGCTGGATAACCCTGCTTCATAGGCGGCATTGGAAGCTAGAATTTTCTGCCCATCGATGCCCGCTTCTTCAGACAGAGCGCCACCGATAACTTTGGTTGCACCTTTTTCAGCAAGCGAAATAAGTCCGCCGGAAATAGCAGTAACGGCATAGTCTACATCTTTAGAAGCTACAGCGACAGCCATGGGCTGGGCAGCTTGGAAGAATTTAAATTCAACATCAAGGCCCGCTTCGGAAAAATACCCGCGCTCGAACGCCACAAAGCTTGCCGCATGGCTGGTGAAACGCAGTGCGCCGACGTTGATTTTTTGATTTGCAGCGATAGCAGGCATGCCGATTAGGGATGTGGCGGCAACGCCTACCATCCCACCAAGAATTTTTCGCCTGTTAAAGTTAGTCATTTAATATCTCCCAACATTTGTAATACGTTATTTCAATTCATCATTTTTAATACATGAAATTCATCATTTTTAATACATGAAGTGATCCGATATGTCGCATGAAAAACCATATTATAAATAGGAAATCATTAAAATTCTATCAGCAGCCCAAACTCTTGCAAAAGCTTGAGCAGCGAATTGACGTTGTTGTCTGATTGATCGGGGAAAGCGCTCAGAAGATCGCTGCGGCTAAACAGTTCGCTTGTTAGCATCCATTCAACCATTGGCTTGTTATCAGATGAAATTTCCATATCGTGATCTTCCATATTTAAATGCCAATTTTTGCCCCGACGTTTGAAGCGGGAGCCCGTTGATCTGACCCTAAAGTTTTGAGTTATGGCATCACCGGGTAATTCAAATCGGGCGATATTGAGCAAAGATAACTGAGCGTGTTCGTGGCGGAATTGCCTTTTGGCCTCATCACTTGTCATTCGAGCATGCAGCTTATCAGCAATTTTATTGATGACTCTATCGTAGGCCAAAATGTTGTCGTAATGAGGCATTTCTTGGCGAAAGGCGGTGTCTAAATATAGAGACTCGACGATCGAATCGACAAAATTTAGGGCCCGTGGCGGCTCCATTCCATAAGTGAGGTGCAAGCTGTGTTCAGATGAGGCTACTGCTGCATGGTATTTGCCTTTTGGAATATAGAGCAGATCGCCGGGCTTCATGGTCAGGCGTTTTTCGACTCCTCCTTTGTTTTGTGCATGTTGTTCGCGGGTAAAACTCATTTGGTGGCAGCCCGGTTTTAGCATGGGATTCTCGAAATGCGTTTCGAAAATTTCCCAATCTTTTTCACCGTCAATTTGGAATACGAACACATCCATTAAATCAAAATGTGGCAAGAATCCAGGATGCTGCTTGAAGGAAAAATAGAGATTACAGCGCGATAACCCGCCAATTGCGGCTTGCAAACTGGCAGCCAAGGCCGCACTTCCTTCCGCGTATGTTTCCATACCGCTCAATACAACGGATGCACCTTGCTTTATGTATTCAGAAACTTCTTTAACGTTCAAAACTCCTTGAGGCATATAAGCTGCAGGGGGGATCTGTTCGTTATCTAATACTAGTTTGAAGGTGTTGGGATTCCAAATATGGCCTGTGTTGATTATTCTATTAAAATCGGCCCAATCGAACAGGCCCGCAAATTTTTCCACATATCCGGGGATATGTAGGGGTTTTTTGCCAAAATAGTCTTTAAAGAAAACATCTGGCTTGATTGGGGATAGTAAAGAGCAAAATTGCGTTTGTGAATTGTGCATGAGTTTTGTATCACTGTTATGTATTATCGTATTAATTTAGAACCTATAGGCAAGCACCACAAGAAACCCCTGAAAAAAAATCTTAAAATCAGGTGTTACTTTACTTTAAAAATGAGTCTGGGAAAAGCGTTGACTAGAGGACTAAACGGGGTATATTGCGGCCACTTTCGAGGGATTGCGTATTTAAGTACGAGGGTCCCGTTTGGCAAGATTAAATTGAATTCGAGGCGAGGATGTTCGCAGTAATACAGACCGGCGGTAAACAATACCGGGTCTCAAAAGATGATAAATTGGTTGTCGAAAAACTTGCTGGCGATGTTGGCAGTGTTATTCAGGTCGGCAATGTGTTGATGATTGGCGAAACTGGCAAAGAGCCTAAGATTGGTGCTCCGGTTGTTGAAAAAGCAGCTGTATTTGCTGAAGTAGTAGAGCAAAGCAAGGCCGATAAGGTTGTAATCTTCAAGAAAAAACGTCGGCAAAATTACCGTCGCACGAAGGGTCACCGTCAGCAACAAACAATACTTCGTATTGTTGAAGTAAGCCCAACAGGCACGAAGCCTAAAGCGGCTGCAGTTAAAAAAGCTGCACCAACAAAAGATGCAGCTAAAAAGCCTATGGCTAAAAAGCCTGTGGCTAAAAAGCCTGCATCTGATAAAGAAACACAGGAGTAATTTCTTATGGCGCATAAAAAAGCTGGTGGTAGTTCCCGTAACGGCCGAGATTCAGAAGGTCGCCGTTTAGGTGTTAAAAAATTTGGTGGTGAAGCTGTGATTCCTGGCAACATCATCATTCGACAACGAGGCACTAAGTACCACCCCGGTGCGAACGTAGGCATAGGCAAAGATCACACGATATTCGCTGTTGTTGACGGCACGGTTGCTTTCCAGAAGAAAGCCGGCGGACGCATGTACGTGGGTGTCGAGCCTGTCAGCAAATAGAGCTGCCAATCGCTTCGATTTCAAAGGGGGGATGGCTTACCATTCCCCTTTTTTCGTGAGGGTTCCATAATGAATTTCGCGTCTAATTTCGCGGAGAGGGCCAATGAAATTTCTAGACGAAGCTAAGATTTTTGTAAAAAGTGGTGATGGTGGTTCCGGTGCCGTTGCGTTTCGTCGAGAAAAATCTATAGAATTTGGCGGCCCAGAAGGTGGCGACGGCGGGCGTGGTGGCGACATTGTGTTCGAATGTGCTGGCAACTTAAATACGCTTATTGACTTCCGTTACCGCCAGCACCTAAAGGCCGGTAAAGGCAATCACGGCATGGGTAAAAATAGGACCGGTGCCGGCGGCGACGATTTGGTTATTAAAATCCCAGTTGGAACGCAAATCTTCGATGAAGACCGTGAAACTTTACTTTCTGACTTTACTGAAATTGGACAAACTTTCATTATTTGCCAAGGCGGCGACGGCGGCAAAGGTAATACGCGATTTAAAACGTCAACCAACCAAGCACCTAGAAAGTTCGGTCCCGGATTTCCCGGTGAAGAGCGCTGGCTTTGGTTGCGAATGAAATTGATTGCTGATGCTGGTTTAATCGGTTTGCCGAATGCTGGAAAATCAACGTTTTTAACAACAACAACCCACGCGCATCCGAAAATTGGCGCTTATCCGTTCACCACTTTGCACCCCAATTTGGGTGTTGTCATGCGCGGTCACGATGAATTGGTTTTGGCTGATATCCCTGGCTTGATTGATGGGGCCAGCGAAGGGGCCGGTCTAGGTACACGGTTTTTGGGCCATGTTGAGCGCTGTTCCGTTTTGATCCATTTGATTGACGCGACTGAAATTGATGTTGTGGGATCGTATCATACGGTTCGCCGCGAACTTGAATCTTATGGCGCTGATTTATCAACGAAAATTGAAATTATTGCTCTAAATAAATGCGACTCGTTGACTGATGAAGAAATTGAAATCCAGAAAACCGATCTTGAGGAAGATACAGGGGCGTCGGTTCTGGTGATTTCAGGGGTTGCAGGCACTGGTGTCAAAGAAATGCTTAACGATGTTTTCGCAGCCGTTGAAAAACAGCGTCTAGTATCCGAGGAGGATAGCGAAGAGCGACGGGTTTATCAACCATGAGTGCTTTGGCGAATCTTTCTAAATCAAAACGAATAGTTATTAAAATAGGCTCGGCTTTATTGGTTGATAAAGCCAAAGGCCATGTGCGTCATCAATGGCTTGAAACTCTGGGCGCAGATATTGCTGCGTTACGTGCCCGGGGCCAAGAAGTCATTATTGTCTCTTCCGGCGCTATTGCCGTTGGGCGGCGTCATTTGAATTTATCATCTGGTAAGTTGCGACTTGAAGAAAGCCAAGCAGCGGCAGCGACGGGCATGGTCCGTTTGGCCCACGCGTATCAAGAAGTTTTGGCCATCCATGATCTAACATTGGCGCAAGTCTTGATTACATTGGACGACAGTGAAAACCGACGACGCTATATTAATGCCCGCAACACACTGCAAACGCTATTAGGTTTAGGTGCGGTGCCATTGATAAACGAAAACGATACCGTTGCTACTGATGAAATTAGGTTTGGCGATAATGACCGATTAGCAGCCCGTGTGGCAGCGATGGTCAGTGCGGATATGCTAGTTGTTTTGTCACATATGAATGGACTTTATGACCGCGATCCAACGGGTAACAATGACGCTATTCACATTCCGTTGGTCAAAGGTGAGTTGACGCCAGAGATTGAAGCCATGGCTGGGGCTTTTAAAAGCGCTGACGGTACGGGCGGGATGGTGACTAAATTAGCCGCGGCCAGAATTGCGCTAGGTGCTGGCACTGGAATGGTTATTGCGAATGGCACAGAAGAGCATCCAATTCAGCGGATTGAAGCCGGATCGCTTTGCACTTGGTTTGTTCCAACGGCGAGCCCCAAAAGCGCTCGCAAGCTATGGATTGCCGGATCGTTAAAACCAAATGGCTCTTTGATTGTCGATGAGGGTGCATTGGTTGCGTTGCTATCTGGGAAAAGTTTATTGCCTGCTGGAATTACTACCATCAAAGGTAAATTTGATCGGGGAGATGCTATTACTGTTTGCTCTGCATCTGGAGCCGAAATCGCTCGTGGATTGGTGGCTTATTCAGTTGAAGACGCCAGCAAGATCATTGGAAAGAAAACTAGTGAAATTGAA
>CALJEW010000110.1 GCA_938074585.1 uncultured Rhodospirillales bacterium
CCCCACGCGCTGCATTGGGAGCTGCATTACACGCCATTGAACAAAAGGGTATACAGATTAAACAGCGCGCGCCTTGGTATAAAACTGCGCCCGTTCCCATATCAGATCAACCTTGGTATGTGAACGGTGTGGCTGAATTAACAACAGACCGATCACCATCTGAAGTCATTACTATTTTGCTTGAGCTGGAAAACAGTTTTGGTCGAGTGCGAACAGCTCAATACGCGCCGCGCATTCTTGATCTGGATTTGTTGGCCTATAAGGATAAAATTATTATCGGAGCCACCACAAAAGACCTAACCGTTCCCCATCCCAGAATGCAGGGCCGTAGCTTTGTTGTCTTACCGCTTCGTAATATAGCCCCAGATTGGTGCGATCCGGTATCTGGACGCACGATTAATGAGATTGCAAACAAGCTCCCCAAAGGTCAACAAGCATATAAAATAGCTGATGCAGAAGGGGTGTTTGGAACGGAATGGATGGTTTAAGTAAAATACTTCCGTGTTGTGAGTTGTATAAGCCTTGCATTTTATCAAAAAGCCTCATATATCAACGTCAATTATCTTACTCAAACTGGAGTTCGCCAATGGCTCGCGTCACCGTTGAAGATTGCGTCACGAAAGTCCCTAACCGTTTTGAACTAGTTATGATTGCTTCGCAGCGTGCTCGCGATGTATCCGCAGGTTCTTCGATCACTATCGAACGCGATAACGACAAAAATCCAGTTGTTGCTCTACGCGAGATTGCTGATGGCACTATTGGTTTGGCTGAACTTAAGGAATCCTTAATCAAAGGTCTTCAAAGATACGTCGAAATGGACGAACCTGGAGACGACGAAATGGACCTTTTGGCAATACAACAAGATCACAATGGAAACGGCGAGCCCGTTATGGTCATAGAGACCGCTTCTCAATTAGAAGGGAAACTGGCTCCTGATGCATTTGGTGACGTTATTATTGCTGATAAAAATGACTAAATCGTCAAATACAAATTAATAAAACGGCCCGGGTTGAGAAATCTTCCCCGCCATTTTTGTTTTTGCTGGTTGAAACCTCCTATAGGGTTGTAGACTCTCTTTTTAGGAGATTTAATGATACGTCAATTTCAACTTGTCGAAGCCGTACGGGCGTACGATCCAAACGTAAACGAAGATAGACTAAACCGTGCTTACGTCTTTGCAATGAAAGCGCACGGCAAGCAGACGCGTGCTTCTGGCGACCCCTATTTTTCACACCCGCTAGAAGTTGCTGGAATTTTGACTGAATATAAAGTTGATTCAGCCACAATCATGACCGCATTGCTGCACGACACAATCGAAGATACGAATGCGACATTTCAAGAGATTACAGACATTTGTGGAGAAGAGGTTGCAAAATTAGTTGATGGTGTAACAAAACTTACCCGTATTGAGTTTCAATCAGATCAGGCAAAACAAGCCGAGAACTTCCGAAAACTTGTGCTCGCAATGTCCCAAGACATCCGGGTATTGCTAGTTAAATTAGCAGACCGTTTGCACAACATGCGAACCCTGAATTTTATTGCAAAGCCAGAAAAGCGCCACCGCATAGCGACCGAAACCATGGATATCTTCGCCCCGTTAGCCGAGCGTATTGGTATGCAAGAGCTAAAAGCGGAACTGGAAGATTTGGCCTTTGCCGAATTGAACCCAAAAGCCCGCAGGTCGATCACGCGTCGATTAGAATTCTTGCGGGAACGCGGTGAAGACCTTGTTGAAAAAGTCATTATTGAACTAAAACTAGTTTTAGCCGGTAACGGTATCAGCGTTGAAATCAGCGGTCGCGAAAAAACACCATATTCAATTTGGCGCAAAATGCAAACAAACGAAGTTGGATTTGAACAGTTATCTGACATTATGGCGTTTCGGGTCGTTGTCTCTAATTTAGAGGATTGTTATAAAACACTTGGCGTTGCACACAGGAGGTACCCCGTTGTTCCTATGCGGTTCAAAGACTATATTTCAACGCCAAAACAAAACGGCTACCAATCCATTCATACAGGTGTTTTTGGCCCTGAACGTCAACGAATTGAACTTCAAATTCGCACATCAGATATGCATGCAATTGCAGAATCTGGCGTTGCGGCGCATTGGAATTACAAACATGGCGAAGCGTCAAAAGACGGTAAACAATACCGCTGGCTGCGCGAACTTCTTGATATTTTGGAACACACCGATGGCCCCGAAGAATTTTTAGAGCACACCAAACTTGAAATGTTTCAAGATCAAGTGTTCTGTTTTACCCCCCGTGGTGATTTAATAAACATGCCAACAGGGGCAACGCCGGTCGATTTTGCCTACGCTGTTCACTCGGAAGTTGGCGACAGATGTGTGGGGGCTAAAATTAATGGACGCATGATGCCCTTAAGAAGTCAGCTCAGAAACGGTGATCAGGTTGAAATCGTTACTTCAAAAGCGCAAACACCATCACCAACATGGGAACGCTTTGTTGTTTCTGGAAAGGCTAGGGCGCGCATACGTCGTTTCGTTCGTATTCAAGAACGCGAACAGTATGAAAAACTAGGTCGTTCGATCTTGCGCCGCTCCTTTAAGGATGAAGACTATGAAGTATCAGACAAAGGCTTAGCCGGCGTTTTAAAAATATTTCAAAAGCCTAGTGTCGAAGATTTATGTGCGCAAGTGGGATCTGGACATATTGGCGGGCGTGACGTTTTAGAAGCCGTCTATCCGGGCGTAAAGAAAAAACCTGAAGCACCAGATGAAAAAAACATTGTTCCGATCAGTAACGCCCACTCTAGTTCAAGAAAAAGCCATGACGAAGCGGTTTCCATTCGTGGGTTAATCCCTGGAATGGCGATGCACTTAGCCAGTTGCTGTCATCCGCTACCCGGCGACCGCATCGTCGGTATTGTGACAACCGGGCGCGGTGTGACCATCCACACCATTGATTGCGAACAACTAAAAATCTATCACGATCAACCAGAACGTTGGATGGATATATCTTGGGGCGATTCAGCCTATACACAGCAAAACCAAGTAGGCCGGGTTTTCCTATCCGTTGCCAACGTGCCTGGAGCACTTGGCGATTTATCAATGGTTATTGCAAAGAATAACGGCAATATATCGAACTTAAAAATAACCAACCGCGCTGGTGATTTTTATGATTTATTGATCGATATTGAGGTTCAAAATGTCAAACATTTAACTGAAGTTATTGCGGCACTGCGTGCCAGCCCAATGACCAATACGGTTGATCGTTCTCGGGGTTGAAAAGACAAACAAAAGTCGCCATCTCTCTGACTAATAAGAAGCACAAAATATCCAAGGTAGTAAGAGAAATTAATGTTTAACCGTCGAAATAAGTTAAGTTTTGGATCAAAGATTTCTGGGATTTTATGGCCCGCCGCTGGTTTCCGAAGGGCGGGTAGGTACTTACTTCATCGATTGTCGCGTTTGCCCGGAACACCTTATGCACTGGCTGGTGGTTTTGCTTGTGGTGCAGCAGCTTCCTTCACACCCTTCGTTGGATTTCATTTTATTCTAGCCGCCCTAATCGCATGGGTCACCCGCGCAAATATTTTGGCATCTGCAATTGGAACCGCCGTTGGAAACCCATGGACGTTACCTTTCATATGGATGTGGATCCATAGCTTGGGCAATTGGATGGGGGTTAGCAGCTCTGGAATCAATGTGACTGAGCTGAATTTTCCACAGTTATTTGGACAACTGACAGAGGCTTTACTTAACGGGAATTTTTCATCGGTTATTGATATTGCAGGACCTGTATTATGGCCTATGTTTGTAGGTGGAATACCGTCTGCGATTATGGTTTGGATCCTTTTTTACTTTCCATTAAGAAAAATTGTGGAAAGCTACCAACGAGGACGGATAGAGCGCCGAAGGTGCAAGGAAACCCCTCCTTTAGGAGATATATAATGGATAATTTTTTACGATTAGGCGTCAATATTGATCACGTTGCAACAATCAGGAATGCCCGTGGTGGGGATCACCCTAATCCCGTACGTGCAGCAAAAATGGCTGAAAAATTTGGTGCTGATGTAATTACAGCCCATCTTCGTGAAGACAGGCGCCATATTTCTGATTTAGATATAGAGCGATTAATAGAAGGCATAAACGTGCCGTTAAATCTTGAAATGGCGGCAACTGACGAAATGTTAGATATCGCCCTGCGCCATAAGCCCCATGCCGCCTGTATTGTGCCTGAAAAGCGCGAAGAGCAAACAACGGAAGGTGGGTTGGATGTGGCCGGGGGAGGAAATCACCTCAAACCATATGTCGATCGCTTATCCGACTCAGGAATTCGCGTCTCAATGTTCATAGAACCCGATTTAGCACAATTGGATGCTGCTCAAAAGCTTGGCGCCCCGGTTGTTGAATTACACGTCGGGGCATACTGTGATTCCAGACAAGTGACCCGCACGCGCGAGCTGGAAAAGATAGAAAAAGCCGTATTACATGCCTATGATTTAGGGCTTGAATGCCACGCGGGGCACGGCTTGACTTATGATACAGTTGGTCCTGTTGCTGCAATGGGGACCATTGCCGAATTAAACATAGGGCATTTTTTGATTGGTGAAGCCATTTTTGGTGGCCTCGAAAGCGCCATGATGCGAATGCGTGCCGCCATGGACAATGCCCGCTCAAAGGCTTCGGCATGATTCTAGGGATCGGCACGGATTTATGCGATATTAGACGCATTGAAAAAACACTACAGAAATTTGGTGAACGTTTTAAACAGCGGCTTTATTCTGATTATGAACAGGCGAAAGCAGAACGCAGGGAAAACCCAGCAAGTTCATATGCCCAGAGTTTTGCCGCCAAAGAAGCTTGCTCTAAGGCTTTGGGTACCGGATTCCGCCTAGGCGTTTTTTGGCGTGACATGGTGGTTTTAAATTTACCGACAGGGCAGCCTTATATAGAAATAACAGGCGGGGCGCTAAAACGGTTAAATTCACTTACTCCCGACGGCATGGAAGCCCGTGTTGACGTATCACAAACTGATGAGTACCCAATGGCACATGCGATGGTGATTATCTCGGCAATTCCTAAGGTTTCTGGGTCTCACCTTGATCCAAAGGTGCAAACCCATTAACACTCTGTCAACTTTTTCAACCTTACCAATTTTATAAAGTATCTTTAATGACAAACGACAATTCTGGCGGATTCTTTGATACGTTAAAAACCATTGTTTATGCAGTCGTCATTGCATTGGGTGTCCGAACCGTAGCCTACGAGCCCTTTAACATTCCGTCAGGCTCAATGTTCCCGACCCTTCTGATTGGCGACTACTTGTTTGTTTCTAAATTTTCATACGGCTACAGCAAACACTCGTTGGTTATGAGCTTACCTCTTATTCGAGGCCGTATATTCGAAACCGTTCCGGAACGTGGTGATGTTGCGGTGTTTAAAAAGCCAACCGATAACACAACTGATTACATCAAACGCATTGTAGGCTTGCCCGGTGACACGTTGCAGGTTGTTAAGGGCATTTTACATATCAATGGAAAAGCTGTTGGGCGCGAGCGGGCTGGAGTGCATATAACCAAAGACAGTTGGGGAAATCGTCACGAAATCAAACGCTACATTGAGACCCTTCCAAATGGTAAAAAGCACTACATTTTAGAAGAATCCGATAGCGACTTTATGGACAACACCCCTGTATATACGGTTCCAGCCGGGCATGTGTTTGGCATGGGCGATAATCGCGATCATTCCCAAGATAGCCGTTTTTTAAATGAGGTTGGCTTCATACCTATGGTAAACTTAGTCGGTAAAGCGGAGTTTCTATTCTTTTCTATCGACGATGCAGCTCCTTGGGAGTTTTGGAAATGGGGCTCATCAATTCGCCTAAGCCGCTTCTTTGAGGACATTGAATGACGCAAAACGGCGACACGACCCCATCAGACACAATAAACGCAAACGCCAAGGACATAGCCAAAACCCTTTCACGCTTTGAACAAAAACTCGACTACATATTTAAAGACCAGGAATTGCTGGAGCGTGCTTTAACACATTCAAGTATTGTTACTCAGCGGTATTTTTCAAATGAGCGACTTGAGTTTTTAGGCGATCGGGTTTTGGGCTTGGTTGTAGCCGATATGTTACTGGTCGAGTTTCCAAGCGAGGATGAAGGCGCTTTGGGCTATCGATTTGCGGCCCTTGCACGTCGAGAATCACTAGAGCGTATAGCAGATGCCATAGGGTTTGAGCCGTTTATTCGCCGCGAATTTGATCCCAATGAAATCAGTCCGCGTCAAAAAAGTGGGTTGTTGGCAAATGCATGTGAAGCGGTCATAGGAGCGATCTATTTAGATGGCGGGTTTACCCCAGCGTACGAATTCATTCGCAGACATTGGTTAGGCCTGTTAAAAGAAGACCTAAGCCCTCCTAAAGACGCAAAAACTCAACTACAAGAATTTGTTCAAGGGAAAAGCTGGCCTTTGCCGAAATACCGTACCGTAGATCAAACAGGCCCTGATCACGCACCTGAATTCACTGTTGAAGTTAGCATTGAAAAACATGCTCCAGCAAAAGGGATCGGAAGATCAAAGCGTGCAGCCGAAATTGCAGCAGCAGTCTCTCTTATGTTACTTTTAAATGGAAAGCCTAAAAATGGTTGATACGGAAACGTCTAAATCTGGTTTCATTGCCATTGTTGGCGCGCCGAACGTCGGAAAATCTACGCTGCTGAATAAATTTGTCGGTTCAAAAATTTCTATCGTTTCCCCAAAGGTTCAAACTACCCGTTCGCGCGTGCTTGGCATTTGCATTGAAGGAAACACACAAATTATTTTTATCGATACGCCTGGGATTTTTGCACCACGACGACGCCTGGATCGGGCTATGGTGGCTGCGGCTTGGGGTGGAGCAGGGGACGCCGATGAAGTTCTTTTTCTCGTCGACGCTTGCCGTGGAATTTGCCGCGATACTTCCGATATTTTGGATAAGCTCGAAGAAACAGATAGAACTGTTTATTTAGCACTTAATAAGGTTGATTTGGTCCGTAAAGAAAGCCTGTTACTGCTAATTGATGAATTGACCCAACGCGCAACTTTTGCTGATATATTTATGATTTCAGCTGAAACAGGGGACGGCACAGAAGAACTCCTTAGCTTTTTGGCAGAGACCATGCCAGATAGCCCATGGCTGTTCCCCGAAGATCAAATTTCAGACATGCCACAACGCCTGCTTGCGGCTGAAATTACCCGTGAAAAGATATTCCTTATGCTGCGCCAAGAGTTGCCATATGCAACAACGGTTGAGACCGAGAAGTGGGAAGAGAAAAAAGACGGTAGTGTCAAAATAGATCAAACAATCTATGTTGAACGGCCAACACAGAAAGCGATTGTGCTTGGGAAAAACGGGGCACAAATCAAGTCGATTGGCGAATCTGCGCGCCGTGAACTTGAAAAATTATTAGGCGTCCGTATCCATTTGTTTTTATTCGTAAAAGTTCGTGAAAAGTGGGGGGATGACCCAGAACGCTACCGCGATTGGGGTCTTGATTATAACGCCTAACCCCAAAATGTAACTTATTTTGCTTAGCTCATTATACGTTCCAAACGTATCGATTTACGGCATAAGGGTTTAACGTTAATTTATGCTAGATTCGCTTTGTAACCGATTGCGTTCTTCGTCATTTAAAGTATTGCATTTTTAAGCTCTGATACACTTTTCTTGAATTTCTGAGTGTTAACGAGTTGCTCGTCGACGGCATTAAATAGTTTCTCCATTGCTACCGACAAAGAAGATCGGTTGTCATTTTGACCTAATTTTCGAGCTGATTTTTAACCTTAATATTTTGGCATGAAAATTTCATATTTTTGTAAACTATTATTAAAATTACGAATTGCGGTTATAGTATTTTGTTTTTGATTGCATGATTTGGCATTTAAATACAAACGCTCCAGAAGTTAATAACTATTTCGTTTTCTTGATTCTACATTTAATAGCTAAATACGAGTGCATAATAAACGCCATATCGACAGACTATAATAGCGTGTTAAAATTTAATATAAACCCACGCTTAAGCACCTAGGTTTATATCTTTTATACAAAAGGAGTTGAGTTATTGGATTGGTCAGATGATGGCATTGTTATTTCTGCACGAAAACATGGCGAATCCTCGTTAATTGTGAGCTTACTAACACGTAACTATGGGCGTCATTCTGGATTGGTGCGAGGAGGGGCAAGCCGCCGCAACCGGGGTTTATATGAACCCGGAAACCAAGTCCGAGCCCATTGGCGGGCGCGCCTTGAAGATCATTTAGGGACATATCAATGTGAATTAACAAAAGCCGTTGCTGCTGATTTTTTAGAAAGTCGCATCAAATTATCAGCGCTCAGCTCGATTTGCGCAGTTTCTGATGTTGCCTTGCCAGAACGCGAGCCGCATCAACCTATTTACGACGCATTTATAATTTTAATCGATTCGTTTGTTGATGATTCTCTGTGGCCGACCATATACGTCAAATGGGAGTTAGGGTTGCTGCAAGAATTAGGGTTTGGGCTCGATTTTTCTTCTTGTGCTGCAACAGGTCAAACAGAGAACCTCGCATTCGTGTCACCCAAATCAGGTAAAGCTGTATCGGTTAATGCCGCAGCCCCCTATAAAGATGTACTTCTTATACTTCCAACATTCTTAACTCAATCCGGGCAAACAGGAACACCAGAAGACATACATCAAGCCTTAAAACTCACTGGGTACTTCCTAAATAGGCATGCATTCGGGACATACCCTGGGCATAATCCGGATGCACGCACACGATTTATGGAAAGACTTAGACGAAAAGTGGACTCGAGTACGTCGCCAAATTCTAAAAACTA
>CALJEW010000111.1 GCA_938074585.1 uncultured Rhodospirillales bacterium
CCTTCGGGAATTCTGTAAAGCCTGGAACATCGATGGTTCTAAGTCCACAGTCTCAGCTGTTCCAATTCTTCAATTTGGTCCCTAAACCTGTTGAACAATAACAAATAGATTGTGATTTGAAGGATGAGTGATCTGGCCACGGCCTTAGCTCTCGCGAGTGCCATCGAGGGAATATTATATGCCCTATTCCCCGATGGCATGAAGCGAGTGATGGCATCTGTATTTGATATGCCATCATCAAATATACGCGCAGCCGGATTAGTGGCCGCTGTCACCGGTGTTGGCCTAATTTGGATGATACGAAGCTAGGTGATTCAGATGGCATAAATCTAAATGGTCACGAAATAACCTAACAGACGCCATTGTTCAGCCATATTTTACCCTGATATGTGGTACTAATAGGACGGGATTACGAGTTATTGTCCTCAGTCTTTCGGATTAACCTAATACAGATCTACGCATATACGCTTGATGATCTAAATTTGAACGGAACGATTTTTAACATGAGAACTTATTCTTTGAATAGAACTCCCATAGTCTTTTTAAATAAAATGCACATAGCCCGCGTGTCAACTTTGGCTATCGCGTTTGTTGCTTTTTGCTCAATGACGATTATTGCCGCTATGGCAAATGCGAAATCGGCCCCTGAAAGTTTTGCTGATTTAGCAGAAAAGCTATTGCCGTCGGTTGTTAATATTTCAACCACCCAAACGGTCGAGGCTGGTAAAGGTCCCGAAATGCCACAATTACCACCAGGATCACCGTTTGAGGATTTTTTTAAAGAATTTTTTGATAAAAATGGTCAGAATCAACGTTCGCGCCGCGCGACATCTTTGGGGTCTGGTTTTATTATCAGCGAAGATGGATATGTTGTAACCAACAACCATGTGATCCAAGGCGCTGATGAGATCACGGTTATTTTGTCAGATGACACACGCTTGAAAGCAATATTAATTGGGCGAGACTCAAAAACAGATTTGGCCGTTTTAAAAGTCAAATCTGATGTGCCTTTGAAAGCGGTGAAGTTTGGCAATTCTGATAAATCGCGGGTTGGTGATTGGATTGTTGCTATTGGTAATCCATTTGGATTGGGTGGTACGGTAACTGCTGGTATTATTTCAGCCCGTGGGCGCGATATTAATTCAGGTCCTTATGATGACTTTTTACAAACAGACGCATCGATAAACCGGGGTAATTCTGGTGGGCCGATGTTCAACATTGATGGAGAAGTTATTGGCGTGAATACGGCGATTTATTCTCCATCTGGTGGAAGTGTTGGAATTGGATTTGCAATTCCATCAACCACAGTTGCCCCCGTTATTCGTCAATTACAAAAAAACGGCCAAGTTAAACGTGGCTGGTTGGGTGTTCACATACAACAAGTGACGGATGAGATTGCTGAATCCTTAGGCCTTAAAAAATCAGAAGGTGCTTTGGTTGCTAGTGTTATTGAAGATGGACCTGCGGCTAAATCCAAAATTAAAGCTGGTGATGTGATCTTGGAATTTAACGGCAAGCCGGTTCGTGAAATGCGTATGTTACCTAAAATTGTGGCTGATACCGAAGTCGAAAAAGCAGTTGATGTTATCGTTTGGCGGAGTGGCAAGCAGGTTACTTTGAAGGTTAAAGTTGGTGAATTAGAAGAAGACAAAGAGGTGGCTTCTAAAGCCACTTTGAAGAAATTAGATAAAAAAGACCAAAAGCGTATCGATGCGTTAGGAATTACCGTTTCATCGATAACAGACAGCCTTCGTGAACAGTTTAAATTGGCTGAAAAATCAAAAGGTATTGTAATCACCAAAGTTGATGAAGGTGGATCAGCTGCTGAAAAAGGTATTCGTGTTGGTGATTTGATTGTTGAAATTAGTCAGGAAAAGGTCTCGAAACCGAGGGATGTTACGCGCAAAGTTAAGGAAGCTAAAAAGCAAGAACGCAAATCTGTTCTGTTGCTTTTAGAAGGTCAAAGTGGTTTGCGCTTCGTTGCCATTCGGATTGAAAAACCGTGATCACTTAAAATAAATAACTGATTGAGGCAACGGCGTTCCTAATGTTGGAGCGCCGTTTTCTTTTGGGTTTACTGTTGCGGTTATACTGATACGAGGGTGTAGCCGTTTTGTTGAAACATTTCTGCCATATGTGCACCTTTGACATCAGTAATGATGATTGTACCGATGGGCATCGCTGCCCAATGGTGGGTATTAGAACGGTTTAATTTATCCGCGTGACCTAAAGCAATA
This sequence comes from uncultured Rhodospirillales bacterium, assembly GCA_938074585.1. Lineage (GTDB taxonomy): Bacteria > Pseudomonadota > Alphaproteobacteria > Rhodospirillales > Casp-alpha2 > JABMNT01. The sequence continues at coordinate 2,238 of CALJEW010000111.1, forward strand.
GTGTGGGCTGATTTCAGCGTAACCAATTCTTTCAGGCGGGTTTTGCTGGGCTCTGTTTAGCCAATGCCATGGATAGGCGACAATGCGTCACCCGGTAAAAAAGCAATATCGAAGGTTAAACCTTCTAAGGTAGGTTCTGCTGAGGGGCCAAGCATTCCTTTTGATAAACGCCGGAGCTCCCCACCCAATAAGATTAGTCGAATTGGTGTGACTTCGCATAACTTAGACGCCACGTAAGAGATGCGGTCACGATTGTTAATCCCGGCAACGATTGAGCTTGTTCGGCAATGTCATCGGCTAAAGCTCCAGCACTAGTTCCAGAATCCAGAAATAGAGTTTGCTTTGGCCGAACGTGGGTTGCAGCGGATTGGGCAATTCGGCGCTTTTCCTCTTTGGCATAGCGAGCGCGTTGTTAAAGTGATTGTTCTGTTCCTTCTGCCGAAGGAGCCGCACCACCCAAAGTTCGGGTCAGCAACCCTTGTTCCACTGTTCGCCCCAGTTCTGGGAACGCCGAACAAATTATGATGGTTTTTTCTGGCGTTGTGGAGATTAGGGTTTCAGCATAAGCCCTAACATGACCCCGAAGGATTGAATCGATTTTCAAGAAAAGCGTAAGCTGCGGGTATTTTTCTTCTGAGTTTTCGGCGCTTAAAACGTGGCGAATGGATTCCGTTGCTTGATAGGCCTGTTTTTCTCATACATCAGGATCAATAACCTCAACTGCCGCTTGGTGATTAAGTTTTAAATCGAAACCCAATGAAATTCTAGGAGAAATGCCACGGCTTAAAAAAACTGCTGCCGAGACTGTCGCGCCCGTTAAATCGTCTGAAATGATCAAAATGATCTTAAGAGTCAATAATAGTAATTAATATTATTTGTTAATTGGAGACGAATCCGCTTTTTCTGTAGCCCTGATAATATAACAGAGTTGTTAAATCAGAATGTGCAACTTGGGCCCGGACTTGAGATGTAACAATTGGCTTTGCATAATAAGCAACTCCTAAACCAGCGGTTTGGAGCATCGGTATGTCGTTGGCTCCATCGCCAACAGCCAAAGTCTCAGCCATGTCTATTTTGCGCTTTTTAACTAAAGCTTCCAGGGTTTCTTGCTTTGTGGTTTTGGAGACGATCGGTTCAATGATTTCACCGGAAAAGTGATTGTTGATTATTTCTATCTCGTTTCCTTTGTCTAGATCAAAACCGATCCATTGGGCAACGTGCGCGGTGAAAAACCGAAACCCGCCCGATACCAATGCTGTATAAGCGCCATGTGCACTCATGGTTCGAACCAATGTTTCAGCGCCGGGATTTAGGGACAAATCAGCGGCAACCTGATCGAATAAAGCGGAGTCCATTCCACCCAACATCGCTATTCGTTCGCGCAAAGCATCCTCAAACCGGATTTCGCCGTTCATTGCGCGGGCCGTAATATATGCAATTTGGGGGCCGATCCCAGCCAGCATGGCCACATCGTCCAAAGTTTCACCTTGGACGATGGTTGAATCCATATCCGCAATTAACAGCTTTTTTTTACGGTTCTTTTGGGACTGAGCAAGGATATCAATCGGAATCGATTTAAGGCTATCGCGAGCTACTTGTTCTGCGTCTTCAATCGAAAAATTGCTAAAGTGAATGTCGCAGGCTTGGGATGGGGCAAGCCAAATGGGCTCGTACGTTGTTGCTCCTAAACGATTTAAAGCTTTGCCTGTTTGCGCAACCGATTCAACTAATAATTCATTGGGTGATGCGCTGACCAATGTCAAAACGTTGTCCATATCGAAATATCCTGTAAAACTAAATTACGAACGAGTTCAATAAATAGAGGTTAAGCCTTTTGCCCCAATTGCCACCTGTTTTAATCATCGCAGGCCCAACAGCAAGCGGAAAATCAACCCTAGCGCTGGCAGCAGCGCTGCAGTTTAATGGCGAAGTGATTAATGCCGATAGCATGCAGGTTTACCGTGAACTTTCCGTTTTAACCGCACGTCCCACAGCTGATGATGAAGCACAAGTCCCGCATCATTTATACGGCGTGCTATCCGGTGGCGACGTTTGTTCAGCCGGGCGCTGGCTGGAAATGGCAGTTCGAACCATTAATGAGGTTCATGGGCGGGGGAAAGTCCCTATCCTTTGTGGTGGCACGGGGTTGTATTTGAAAGTCCTGCGCGAGGGAATCTCTCCCGTACCTGATGTCTCAAGTACCATTTCAGAAGAAACCGAGGCTTTGTATTTAAAGTTAGGTGGCATCGCATTTCTTGAAAAATTGATGGAACTAGATCCGATTTCTGCGGATAAATTAAACCCCTCAGACCGGCAACGTTTAGTCAGGGCCTATGGCGTGGTGACGGCGACAGGGCGAACGTTGCCGCAATGGCATAAAGACCAATCCCACACTCCCCCCCTGAATGCAGACTTTTTTACCCTTCATTTGCTGCCTGATCGGGCTCAGCTATATGCCAACATCGAACGGCGCTTTGATGAGATGATTGAGGGTGGTGGATTTGATGAGGTTAAAAAGCTCCAAGAATTGAACCTATCCCCTTCCATACCTATTATGAAGGCCCTTGGTGTCCCTGAAATGTTGGCATATGTATCGGGTGCGATGAATATGGATGCAGCAATTGATCGCTCTAAACAGGCAACTCGTAATTTGGCTAAACGGCAAATGACGTGGTTTCGAAATCAAGGTAAGCCTGATTTGATTTTGACTGATTTTGGGCCAAACGCCCTTAAAGCATCGATTTCCGCCATTTCTAAGTTTTTGAGTTCAATATAATCAAAACTTTGCGTAATTTAATTACGTTAAATAGTAAAAAAACTTTTCATTTATTTGTCAAATCGACTTGACCGAACGATGGGGAGCGATTAGGTTGCCCAAACTCAAGAGAATGCATGCTATTTCTTGTGAGATGTGAGTGGATTGGCCGGAGCCTCTGGGTGCCGGCCTTTGATTTGTTATATTAAGATTGTTGCTTCGCACCTGCGATGATTGAGCAGTAAGAGTAGAGGAATTAATGAAATGGCAAAAGAGCAATTAAGCGGCTCAGAAATCGTATTAAAAGCGTTAGTCGACCACGATGTAACTGAAATTTTTGGTTACCCTGGTGGCGCCGTTTTACCGATTTATGATGCACTTTTTAAGCAAAATAGCCTTCGCCATATTCTTGTTCGCCAAGAAGGTGGCGCTGTTCACGCGGCAGAAGGATATGCGCGCTCAACCGGTAAAGTTGGTGTTGTTCTTGTGACCTCTGGTCCGGGCGCGACGAACGCTGTTACGGGTTTGACCGACGCCTTAATGGATTCAATCCCAATTATTTGCCTGACCGGACAAGTTCCAACCCATTTAATTGGTAACGATGCGTTTCAAGAAGCCGACACCACAGGCATTACGCGCCCTTGCACGAAACATAATTATTTAGTTCGCGATGTTGAAAATTTGGCGCGCGTAATGCATGAAGCCTTTTTGGTTGCTACCAGCGGCCGCCCCGGCCCCGTTGTTATTGATTTACCAAAAGACGTTTTGATGGCGATGGGGGAATATTTGCCAAAAGATAGCGTTGCTCTTAAATCGTATAAGCCGAAGCTGAAGGCAGAAGCGCAAAACATTGAAGACGCTGTGGCAATGATCAAAGCCGCTAAAAAACCAATCATTTATGCCGGTGGTGGGGTTATTAATTCTGGCCCGCATGCATCCGAGTTATTGGCTCAATTGGTTAAAGTAACGGGTGCTCCATGCACATTGACGTTAATGGGGCTTGGCGCATATCCAGCATCTGACAAACAATATATTGGTATGGTTGGTATGCATGGCACGTACGAATCAAATATGGCGATGCACGATTGTGATTTGATGATCGCAATTGGTGCCCGCTTTGATGACCGGATAACGGGTCGCTTAGACGCGTTTTCACCGGATTCGAAAAAAATCCATATTGATATTGATCCATCCAGCATTAATAAAAACGTTGCTGTTGATTTGGGTATTGTTGGTGATGTGGGCTACGTTTTAGAAGATTTGATGATGGTCTGGAACGCGTCAGGTGCCATGATTGGTGCCAAAAGCCTTAAAGACTGGTGGCAAAAGATTGATCTATGGC
>CALJEW010000112.1 GCA_938074585.1 uncultured Rhodospirillales bacterium
GCACCACCACCAACAGCAACCCCAGCAGCGCCCGCGCCGCGTCCCCAAAATATTTCGCCATCGGCCAAAATTAAGGCCGCATCTGCCCATTCAGGTATCAAAGTCATTTAAGCCGTCCTTTTGAATTAATCTCACCCGCGCGCAAAGACTCCACCACTTGAGACAAAGTCCCATGTGAGAAAAAATTAGTGCTTATATCTGTCATTAAGTTCCACCACACCGGCAAGAGGCTGGATTTTGGCGTTTCTAAGCAATCATTGACCTTAGGTCAAGACACAAAGAAAAGAAAGTTTCGTTTGTTTTCAATATCTTAAAAAGTTTGTTTTGGTTGCATTTTTGGGTGTTTTTAAGTAGAATATTTCACTCTGTAAATAATAACTGGTAATTCCATGCTGCGCGATGATATCAAAAGTGCACTGACGACGGCTATAAAAGGCAGAGACAAACAAGGCATATCAACGCTTCGTTTGATAATGGCAGCGATTAAAGACCGCGATATTGCAGCCCGGAGCAAAGGTGTTACCGATGGTATTGGTGACCCAGAAATCTTGAGCCTAATGCAATCGATGGTCAAGCAACGGCGCGAATCCATCGAAATGTATGAAAATGGCGGTCGCATGGAATTGGCTCAACAAGAAACCGAAGAAATTTCAGTGATACAAACTTTCATGCCCGCACAATTGAGCAGCGATGAAGCCGCCGCCGCGATTAATGAAGCGATAAGTGCGACAAGCGCAGAAAGTATCAAAGACATGGGTAAAGTAATGGGCCACTTAAAAGGCAAATTTACTGGGCGAATGGATTTTGGTAAAGCCGGTGCAACAATAAAAGCAAGTTTAAGCTAAACTTAACACCTTCCAGCCTGTGGGTTAACGTGTGGATAAGAATAGTATAACTACGCCTTTCTTCTGGGTTCTTGAGTCTTTAGAATGGAGTGTTATGTTTTTATATCGGATACTTTATGGCCTTTTCACCCCAATTTCTTGATGAGTTAAGAACCCGTATCAGCTTGGCTGAAGTGGTGGGCAAGCGGGTTAAGCTGATCAAAAAGGGTCATGAGTTTTCAGGCTTATGCCCCTTTCACAATGAAAAGACCCCGTCGTTCACCCTGAACGAAGATAAGGGTTTTTATCATTGTTTTGGCTGCCAATCCCACGGCAGCGCTATTGATTTCATTATGCAAACCGAAGGATTGGGATTTCGCGAAACCGTTGAGCGCTTAGCCGAAGACGCAGGCATGCAAATTGCGGACGAAACCCCAGAGCAGCGGGAGCGCGAGCGCAAGAAACAAACTTTATACGATGTGACCGAAGCTTCTGCCGCGTATTACGAAAAAATGCTATATATGCCCGAAGGCAAGCACGCGCTGGATTATTTAACGAATAGAGGCCTGACCAAAACCACAATCAAAACATTTCGGGTTGGGTTTTCACCCAATGGCCGAGGGTCCTTAAAAAGCACCCTTTTGCGCCAAGGCATCACTGACGAACAAATGATTTTAACCGGAATGGTCATCAAGCCAACGGAAGATCGCGGCCGGGGAATGGATTCTTATGACCGATTCCGGGGGCGCGTGATGTTCCCAATCGCTGACCGACGAGGCCGGGTAATTGCCTTTGGCGGACGGATCATTGGCACAGGCGAACCTAAATACTTAAATTCCCCCGAAACTCCTTTGTTTCATAAAGGCGGCGAGCTTTATAATCTTCATCTTGCAGGACCCGCAGCCCGGCGCGCCGATACGGTTTTAGTCACGGAAGGTTATATGGACGTTATCGCGCTGCACCAAGCAGGCTTCCAAAACGCCTTGGCCCCGTTAGGAACCGCCATTACCAAAGATCAAATTAGCTTATTGTGGAAAATCGTCCCAGAGCCTGTTATGTGTTTGGATGGGGACCGGGCCGGACAAGCGGCGGCTGGAAAGACGGCGATACGCGCATTACCACTTTTAAAACCCGGTATTGGCATCCGATTTGCGACCCTGCCTGCTGGAGAAGATCCCGATAGCTTGATCAAAAAAAACGGGGCCAGCGCCATGAGTGACCTTTTAGAAACGTCCATCCCTTTGTCAGAGACTATTTGGCGCTTGGAAACCGGGGGCCGTATGCCTTCATCGCCCGAAGACAAAGCATCTCTTCAGCAGCGCCTCAGCGATCATGCACGAGCCATTCAAGACACCACAGTGCGTAATCATTTCGCGAAATCCTTTAGCGAACGGGTTAGCCCAGAAGGAAAGTCGGGCGGAAATACCTATCAAAAGAAATGGGTTAATAACTGGAAACCGAAGAGTAAAGGTGGATGGGCTCCAAATATGCAGATGGAAACCGCCGCAGGGCCGGCAACAAAGGTCAATATAGTCAAGCGTAGGGAAGAGATTTTAATGGCAACATTGATCAATCACCCGGGGCTTTACAATGTCCTATCTGAAAGCCTTGGAACCATTGCATTTTCGACCCCAGAACTTGACAAAATCCGTCAAGAGGTTTTAAAAATGCTTGCCGCTAAATCAGGCCTTGAAACTGAAGCTCTAGTAAACCACCTTAATGAATGTGGTTATTTTTCAGTACTCAGGTCTATGCTCGGTGCTAGCGTATATGGGCACGCGTACTTTTCTCGCCCCGAAGCTTCGCCGGATGAAGCGCTTGCTGGGTGGAACGAGACGTTTGGTCAAATCAAGGGTAAAGATCTTATTGCTGAAATTAAAGAAGCCAAGCGCGACATTGCGGAAAATCCTTCCGAGGAAGCATGGCGAAGGTTTCTTGCACTTAAGCGACAAAAGATGGAAGAAGCAATGGACGAGCAAGCAGAATGATCTGCGGGTCGCCACAAATGAAATTTTAGTAGAAAAACCAAGAATCGGTTGTTTAATGGGATTGCCATCAAACCGGGGCATCGATCAAGAGTGGGGTTTAATAATTGGCTAAAGCAGCAACAGCAACAAAACCAGCGGAACCAGCAGCAACATTAGAAGAAGGCGGCGACCGTCCCCTTCTTGATACTATGGGCGCTGCAGTCAAAAAAATGGTCGCACAAGGTAAAGAAAAGGGCTTCGTCACATATGATGATTTGAACGCTGCTTTGCCACCTGACCAAGTCGCTTCTGAGCAAATTGAAGATACGATGTCGATGCTTTCAGAAATGGGCATTAACGTTGTTGAAAACGAAGACGCTGAAGAGACATCTACGTCAGCCGAGGCAACCGGCGGAGCCGAGCCTGAAGAAGGCAAGGCTGCAGGTAATGTAAATGAAACCGAATTAGGCCGAACCGATGACCCTGTTCGCATGTATTTGCGCGAAATGGGTTCCGTTGAATTGTTATCCCGCGAAGGCGAGATTGCCATTGCAAAGCGGATTGAGGCAGGCCGCGAAATGATGATCGGCGGGATTTGTGAAAGCCCATTGACCATTCGTGCTATTGTTCAATGGCATGATAAGCTGGCTAATGAAGAGATGCTTTTGCGCGACATCATCGATTTGGACGCGACCAATGGCGGCGGACCCAACGCACAACAATTGAACGCAGTTGACAGTAATGAAATCGGCGCAGATGGCGAAAAGAAAACAGACGCCGTTCCCGTTGGCATTCGCACAGGCCCCCCATCGGGCGAGCCTGAAGGTGAAGTTGACGAAAACGAAGAAGACGATGCAGAAAACAATCTGTCTTTGTCAGCGCTTGAAGCCAAGCTAACACCTGAAGTCATCGAAACATTTGAGAAAATCGCTAAGACCTATAAAAAAATGCACAAGGTCCAGGTCATTCGGATCGAGACTTTACAGGCAGGCGAAGAGATCAAGCCGGCGCAAGAAAAGCGCTACAATAAGTTGCGCACTGAACTCATCGAATTGATGGAAGACGTGCATTTAAACAACGCACGGATTGAACAATTGGTTGGTCAAGCGTATGAACTTAACCGGGAATTGATTGGCTTTGAAGGCCGAATGCTTCGCATGGCAACTAACTGCAAAGTGAAGCGAGAAGACTTTTTAACCCATTATCAGGGCCAAGAGCTTGATCCTACATGGTTGGCTCGCATTGAAAAATTACCAGGCAAAGCTTGGGAACGGTTCTTAACAAAACACCGTGACGATATGATCGCTATCCGCCAAAGCATTGCTGAAATTGCTGAAGAAGCCGGGCTGCCGATCCCTGAATATCGTCGCATTGTCTCAACCGTTCAAAAAGGTGAACGCGAAGCAACTAAAGCCAAAAAAGAAATGATAGAAGCAAATCTTCGGTTGGTTATCTCGATTGCTAAAAAATATACCAACCGGGGCCTACAGTTCTTAGATTTGATTCAAGAAGGCAACATTGGTTTAATGAAAGCCGTTGATAAATTTGAATATCGCCGTGGTTATAAATTCTCGACCTACGCCACATGGTGGATCCGACAAGCAATTACCCGCTCAATCGCAGACCAAGCTCGCACCATTCGTATTCCGGTTCATATGATCGAGACGATCAACAAGCTGGTTCGAACATCACGCCAGATGTTGCATGAAATTGGTCGCGAGCCTACACCAGAAGAGCTTTCTAAAAAGCTTTCCATGCCGTTGGAAAAGGTTCGTAAGGTTCTTAAAATTGCAAAAGAACCGATTTCATTGGAAACTCCAATTGGTGATGAAGAAGATAGCCACTTGGGTGACTTCATTGAAGATAAAAATGCGACCCAGCCTTTGGATGCAGCTATTCACGCCAATTTACGTGAAACCACTACCCGAGTTTTGGCCAGTTTGACAGCTCGTGAAGAGCGGGTTTTGCGTATGCGCTTTGGCATTGGTATGAACACTGACCACACATTGGAAGAAGTGGGCCAACAGTTTTCTGTGACCCGTGAGCGTATTCGTCAAATTGAAGCGAAAGCGCTACGGAAATTGAAACACCCAAGCCGGTCGCGCAAATTGCGGAGCTTCTTGGACTACTAAAACCGATAAGCATAGATATTTAAAAAGGTCAGCCCCTTGTGAGCTGGCCTTTTTTATGATTTTACCAATCAAAGCTCTTTTCGATTTCATCTTCCGAGGTAGGTTGCTATAAAAACAATAACACCTCTGGGGGCCTGTAGCTCAGTTGGTTAGAGCCGACCGCTCATAACGGTCTGGTCGCAGGTTCGAGTCCTGCCGGGCCCACCACTTTTCCTAACAGCCGTAGTTTTCTGCGGTTGTTAGGAAGATCACCGAAGCATTGTTACGACAATTGCTACGAAAAGGTGATCCTTATGCCCCTATCAAACAATCTTCAAAGACGCTATAACGGCGTTTACTATCTCCGTGTCTTTATTCCAGCAGCCTTAGTTCCTCAATTTGGACGGAAAGAGGTAACTCACAGCTTGAGAACAACTTGCCATAGCCATGCGGAGCGATTTGCCATT